>JANLPS010000068.1:0-21911 GCA_031367385.1 Archangium sp.
CGATGGCGGTGATCGACGGCGTGTTGTGCTGTGGGCTCGATGCGCAGCAGACCGAGCGGCTGGCGCAAGGCCGCGGGCTGTGGAAGCTGGGGTCGAGGGATCTCGCCGTCGCGATGGCCCGAGGGGCCACTGGTGGCACCACGGTGAGCGCGACCTGCGAAATGGCCGCGGCGGCGGGCATCTTGGTGTTCTCGACCGGTGGCCTCGGCGGAGTGCACCGCGGAGTGGCCGAAGATCTCGATATCTCACAAGATTTACCGGCTATTGCCCGGTGGCCGGTCGCGGTGGTGTGTGCGGGTGCGAAGTCGGTTCTCGACTTGCCGAAGACCCTCGAGTTTCTCGAGACGCTGGCAGTGCCCGTCATCGGAGTCGGCACGCAGCAGCTGCCCGGGTTCTATTCGCGTGAGACGGGGTTGCTGCTCGAGCACTCGGTGGCCGATGCGCACGAGGCTGCCAATGTGATGCGGGCGCGGCAGTCGCTGGGGCAGGGGGGGCTGGTGTTTGCGGTGCCTCCGCCCGAGGCGACGGCGATCGCTCGCAGCGAGATTGAGGAGCACCTGCTCGCCGCGTTGGCCGAGGCGAAGGCGCAGGGCATTCATGGCAAGGCGATGACTCCGTTTTTGTTGGGGTCGATGGTGAAGCGAAGTAACGGGCGCACGCTCGAGGCGAACCTGGCGTTGCTCGAGAACAACGCGGTGTTCGCCGGGCAGCTGGCGAGGTCACTGTCTCCCTCACCCCGGGCGCTCTCAGCGCGTGGTGTGCTCGACTTGCTGGCGCGGCAGTACGCGGTGTCGCCGATTGATCTGAGTGAGCTGCGGTTGGTGGGCTCGGTGCTTGGCCTGGTGCCCAAAGAGCTCGCCGCGAAGTACCGGTGCGTGCCGGTGACCTTGCACGAGGGCAGGTTGGTGATTGCCTTCGTCGACCCGGCGAACTCGCAGGCCCTCGCCGAGCTGCGCCGCGCAACCGGGTACGAAGAGATTGAGCCTGCGGTGGCGACCGAGCCTGATGTGGCTGAGGCGCTGCGCAAATATTACGGTGTGATTCAGGGAGGTTAGGCATCAATGACCGAGGGTGCTGCCCGTCATCAAGGTGCACTGGGGCATCGCCACTCTCATGGTGAGCCTGTCGAACCACGAACCACGAACCACGATCGCTTCTTGACGACGCGAGCGTGCTCTCGCATGTCGTCTTCGATGCGCGTCAGGCCTCTCATCCTTCTCGTTGCCGTCGCCTGCGGTGCTCCCCCCGTGCCTCGAGATGGAGGCGACGCTGGCACCTCGATTCAGCCGCGGTTCGACGCTGGCGCCACCGATGCTGGCAGCTCGGGCGTCGCGGGCATTGACGCTGGTGCCGCGCCCCGGTCATGGCCACGAGTCCCCTCGCTGACCCATGACCTCGATACCGATGCCTCACACGTTCTCGAGCCCGAAGTGCTTCGCGGGGCATGCGATGCGGTCAAAGCCGGAGCCACCGACCGTCTGACCCGACTCCGATGCGGCAAGTGGATGTTCTTCTACGAGACCTTTGGCACCATCGGCATTCCCACGGTGCTGCTCGAGTTCAATCAAAAATTCTACGGAGACTTCTTTCAGCCAGGCTTCGCTTCGATGGGGTGGGTGCCTGACCCGGCCAGCGCGAAGGGCATGCCACTGGGCCTGCAGCCCTCGACAGGCAAGCTGGGCACGGTGGCGACCAGTGCCTTCACCTGTGCTGCGTGCCACTTCGGCAAGCTGCCCGATGGCCGGTACGCCGTGGGGTATGCGAACTCGCAGCTCGACTACGGCAAGTTCATCGCAACGCTTGGGGCGGGCTTGTCTTTGGGGCTCAACGCCAATGACCCGAAAATTCACCCGATGATTCGTTCGATGATGGGGCCGGCCGTCACCACCGCAAAGGCGAAGCCCGGCTACCTCACCGAATCGGCTTTGACGGGGCTGACCTTGCTCGGCGCTGGCAATGTCGCCAGCAACACACTCGACGACCAGGAGCGGATGTTGAACCTCCGCTCGGGCACGATGGATTTTCTGACCAAGCCACTGCTCGAAGACGGAGTGTGGACGGTCAGCAGAATCATCAGCTTGTGGAACCTGCCCACCGCGGAGCAGCGGTCGCTGGCAGGCATGCCGCACGAGATGCTGTCGTGGAATGGCGCGGTGCGCTCGCTCGACGACTTCGTGGCCGGCTTCGTGGTGATAGGAGCCGGCGCCGCCGAATGGACCCCGGCTCGGTTGGCGCCGCTCAACGAGTACGTTCTCTCGCTGCGAGCTCCTCCGTCGCTGGCGGTGCAGAGCGCAGCGTTGATCGAAGAGGGCGCCCAGCTCTTCGTTCGCCAGGGCTGCTCGAGCTGCCATGCCGGGCCAAGCGGAGAAGGCCCGCGGGTCTTCTCGTTTACCGACATCGAGACCGATGCTCAGTACGCAAACATCTACAACCCCGACGCGAACGGAGTGCCCTGCTGTGGTTTCGGAGATGCCTCGACCGTGAGCCGCGGAGTCAAGGCGCCGCGAATGGCCGGGCTCTTCAGCCAAACGCGGCTGTTGCACAACGGCAGCGTAGGTTCGCTCGATGAGCTTTTCTGTCGGTTGCCCCGGTCGAGCGACACGTCGCTTGGGCAGCGTTCGACAGGTCACCAGCAGACCTGCACGTCACTGACCGACGGCGAAAAAAGCGCGCTCATCGAATACTTGCGCTCGTTGTAACCCCCGGTCGCCTGCTTTTCCTGAGAGCCGACGCTTCGGTGTAGAGTGAGCGCGCGTGCCTCGGCTCCTGCTGACACTCTTCGTCTGCTTTCTTCTCGAAGGGTGCGACCAACCGCCACGCGCGCCGCCCCAGCCCGTGGTGGCCAGGCCGGTCGATCTGGCGGCGGTGATGCGCGACGTTCATTTCGCCTGGCAGCCGCAGGGCCAGCGCTGGGTCTCAGCGCACTCGACCTACTCGGCGCAGGTGACCCGGGGTGGGCTCGATTTCACGCCATACCATTGGCCCGGCCCCACGCCCGCCGCGGCCGCCCAGCCGGGGCAAGCGGTGCGCTTTGGCAAGGCGGTCGTCTCGCGAGGCGCTCGCGTACTCGGAGCCCCTGCGTGCCAGGCCGCTCAGCCGCCTCGCACCCTGACCTTTGACTGCGGCCAGGTCACCGAAGAGCTCGAGAACCTCGAGAGCGGCATCGAGCAGCGGTGGCGGGTGCCTCGAAAGCCGTGGGGCTCCGGCCCGCTGGTGGTCAAAGTGCCGGTGGTGGCTGGGCGCTTCGAGGGGCGAACCCAAGCGGGCTTGCACTTCGCTGCCGGTGCCCTGAGCGTGCGCTACGGCCATGGTACCTGGGTCGATGCCCGCGGCACGCGCACCGAGGTCGCGGCGAGCTTCGAGCATGGCGCGGTGGTGCTGAGGGTGCCTGCGAGCGTCGTCGAGAGCTCGGTGTTTCCAGCCGTGCTCGACCCGGTCATCGGCCCTGAAGTGAGCGTCGATGTCGCGGTGAAAGGCCCCGCGGGAGGCAGCCAACAGGTGCCCGCGGTCGCGGCGGGGAACTCGAATTCGCTGGTGGTGTGGTCAGACCAACGCGCAGGCCGGTACGACGTGTACGGCGCGAGAGTGCAGAGCAACGGCACAGTGCTCGACGGCGCCGGCATCCCCATCTCCATCACGGCAGGTGCCGAGTCGGCGTTCGTGCCCACCGTGGCGTGGAACGGCACGTCGTATCTGGTGGCGTGGAATGCGTACACCGGTACCCAAAATCAGATCTTCGCCGTGCGGGTGAGCAGCGCCGGAGCGGTGCTCGACAGCCCTCGAATCACCGTCGCGCCGGCCTCGACCGGGGCCCAATTGTATCCGTCGGTGGCCAGCGATGGCGTGAACTGGCTGGTCGCCTGGGAGGACTCCCAGAGCGGCACCCCTGACATCGCTGCGGCTCGTGTCTCGGCCACCGGCGCGGTGATGGATGTGCCCGCGATCGCTGTTTCAGCGCTCGCCACTGACGAAAACGCGCCGGCGATTGCGTGGAGCGGCTCCAACTACCTCGTCGTCTGGGAGGACTCGCGTACCGGCAACTCCGACATTTTCGGCGCGCGACTCGACAGCACGGGTGCTGTGCTCGACCCCGCCGGGGTCGACATTTCGCCCAACCCCACCCGCCAATCAGCAGCCGCCGTGAGTTGGACTGGGTCTTATTTCTACGTGGTGTGGACCGATTCGCGGAACGGGCTCAACGACGTCTTTGGTGCGCGGGTGACAACAACCGGCATGCTTTTCGACGCGACGGGCATTCGAATCTCGAACGACGCCAGCACGCAGCAGAACCCGACGATCGCGTGCGGTACCACGGAGTGTCTGGTCGCCTGGGAGGACTTTCGGGGCGCCGGCGTCTCGGCGTACTGCGCGCGAGTCACCGACACCGGTTTGATCCTCGACTCGGTTGGCACCCCCATCGCCACTGGTGGGTACCGCACCGACCTCAGCGTCGCGTGGGACGACGTGCGGTACTTCGTCGTGTGGGCCGATTTGCGCGGCGAGCTGAGTGACAACTCGATCTACGGAGCACACGTCAGCATCGCGGGCGCGGTGATCGAAAGCACTGGCATCGCGGTGTCGCTGTCAGCGAATCAACAAGACGCTCCGGCGGTGGCCTGGGGCCCGAGCGGGGCGCTCCTCGCATGGCACGACTTCAGAGCGGGCGCCTCTGACATCGTTGGCGTTCGGCTGAGCAACGCCGGCGCGGTGCTCGACGCGACTGGCATCGGCATTTCTACGGCCGCGAATTACCAGGGCCGCCCCGCCATCGGGTGGAATGGCTCGACGTTTCTGGTGGCCTGGGAAGATACGAGAAACGACCTCTTTCACCCCGACGTCTACGCCGCGCGGGTCACTCCGGCCGGCGCTGTGCTCGACCCTGCAGGCATTGCGATCTCGACCGCGGGGCTCGACCAAAGCAACGTGAAGGTGGCTTCGAATGGGGTCGACTTTTTGGCCGTCTGGCAAGATTCGCGCAACGGCACGGGAGACGTGTACGCGGCGCGAGTCAACGCGGCAGGCGTCGTGGCAGACCCCACGGGCATCGCGATCTCGACCGATGGGGTGGCATACGAGAGCCAGCCGGCCGCCAGTTGGAATGGCTCGGCCTACGTGGTGGCGTGGGAGATCAACAGCGACATTCAGGCGACGCGGGTGAACAGCGCGGGGGCGGTGCTCGACGCGCCGCCGGTGTTGATTCAGGGAGGCGTGGACATCGAGCGCGAGCCCTCGGTGGCGTCTGATGGCACGAACTCACTGGTCGTCTGGCATGCGCTCGATTCGATGGGGACCAAAGACGACATCGCCGGGGCGCGCGTCACCCAGACGTTGGGGGTCATCGACACGTCGGGCTTCGTGATCGCCTCTGGAGGGTCTTTTTATCATTACAAACCCGCCGCCGCCCTGGCGGGCGATGCCTATTTCGTCACCTGGGCTGACGTGGGGCTCGCAAGCATTCAAGGCGCACGGGTGAACACCGACGGCTCGCATGGCGGTGAGTTTGCGGTTTCGACCGGCCCTTTCATGAAGTCGAACCCCGCGTTGGCGTGTCAGGGGTCGCGGTGTCTGGTCGCGTGGGCCGGCTTCGACTCAGCGAGCCTCCTGCAGACGGTGCGACTGCGAGCGACGGTCGTCGACCTCGATGGCGGGAGTCTCGACGCCGGAGCGGTGAGCGATGCCGGTACCGGTGATGCCGGGGGTGTTCTCGACGGTGGCGCTCCCGATGGTGGGGGCGTTCTCGATGGCGGCGCTCCTGACAGTGGCGCTCCTGACGGTGGCGCTCCTGACGGTGGAGTCCTGCCCGACGGCGGCGGGGCTCTCGACGGTGGTGGAGTCGGTTTCTCAGATGGCGGCGCTTTGCTGGACGGCGGTTCACAGAGGGCGCGTGTCTATCAAGTCGGCTGTTCGTGCGAGCTTTCGCCCGAGAGTGCCTCGATCTTCGGTCTACTGGCGCTCTGGGCCGTGCGCATGCGCCGTCGCTCCGGACGCTGAAGGAGTCTGCACCGAGATCGAGCGAAGACCGGCGTAAGACCCAAGAAGATCGCGCAGGCAGATCGACGCTGGCCCAGCTCGCCTCGCCTTGAAGGGCTCGACTTGCGCTTGGCGCGGTTGTTAGGCCGACCATGAACCACTGCGCCGAGCGACCTCATGTTCATAAGTATGAACGTGACATGTTCATAAGTATGAACGTGACATGTTCATCGAGTGCACGGCTCTCGCCGAACGCCGAACGCCGAACGCCGAACGCCGAACGCCGAACGCCGCACGCCGAACGCCGCACGCCGAACGCCGCACGCACACGCCGCACGCACACGCCGCACGCACATCAACCCTGAGCAATAGACCGTGACCGACCGCGCCCTCTCAGCCCCCGGCAAGCTCTTCGTCTCCGGTGAATACGCCGTGCTCTGGGGCGGAGTCGCCCGTATCGCCGCCGTCGCGCCTCGCGTGTCCGCCTTCGTTCGCACCCGTGACGACCGCCGGGTCGACATCGTGCTCGAAGAGGGCCGTCTGACGGGTACCGCGACCCCCGCTGGGGTCAAGTGGGCCTCCGAAGTCACCCCAGCCTTTCGCTTCGTCGCCCACACCCTCGATCTCGCGTACCGAATCGGAGCCCACGACGGCCCGGGCTTCGCGGTCGCCTTCGAGCCGTCACCCACCGCTGATGGCCAGAAGCTCGGGTTCGGCAGCAGCGCACGCGCGACGGTGCTCGCCGCCGAAGCCGCCCGCTCAGCCCTCGGAGGCACCTTCGACGCGCTCAAGCTCGCCCTCCTCGCTCACGCCGACGCGCAGAAGGGCAAAGGCAGCGGAGGTGATGTCGCCGCCTGCTTCGCCGGAGGCCTGGTCCGCTACCGCCGGTACCCGACCGAGCCGCTCATCGTCGCCGCCAACTCGAACGGCCTCGCCTCAGCGCTCTCAGCGTCTGCTCCCGTCGACGTCTTGCGCACGCCGGGGCTGACCCAGCCCATGCTCTATGCATTCAGCGGTGCGAGCGCATCGACCACGAGCCTGATCACCCAGATCGAACGCGAGTGGAACGATGCGCGGCGAGCCCGCTTCGTCGAGACCAGCGACGGCTACGGCGACGCCCTCGAACAGGCTTTGCTGCGGCGCGATTTCGCAGCAGTCACCGAGGCCTGTAACGCCCTGCAAGCCCTCCTATGGACTTTGGGCGCCACCCAAAACCCGGGCCTCGAGCGGCTCTTGGCACTCGCGGCGACCTACGGGTGCACTGGCAAACAATCCGGGGCAGGGGGAGGAGACGGAGCCCTGCTCTTCGCTCCAGACGACGACTCCCGCACCGCGCTGCTGACGGGTCTTCGAGAGCGCAACATCTTCGCCATGCCGGTCGACTTCTCGCCTGGCCTTCGAGGCGACGCGACGCCACTTGCCGAACTGTCACTCTGGCTTCAGTCGGGCTGGTAGCCCCTCACAAGTAGCTGAGCCACCAATCGCGCCTGCGTGCCTTCACGCCTGCGAACCAGCGGCATGGCCAATACAGGGCGACCACCACGCCGACCCAGCCGAGATACACCGGCCCCAGCCCAAGCCCATACGCTTGGGGAAATGACACGAACCAGGTGAGCACCTGGCTCACCTCGAAGCCCTGATTCGCCGCGACCACCAGCGCCATCAGGTGCAACAGCACGAGGTGCAGCGCGTAGAAAAAGAACGGCACCCGACCGAAGACGAGCAGCACCGGCGCAGTGACCAACTCAGCCGCTGCCAGGAGCAGAAAAATCGGCCCGAGCGTCATCAACAGATACAGCAATGATGGCGGGTATTTGCTGGTGTTGACGAACGAGAACACCGTGAACAGCGCGTCGCTCTGAGGCACCCAGGGTGACGAATCGCCATACCAATTCGTCGCCCGCACCAGCACGAAGCCCGCGATGCACGAGAGCCCCGCAATGATCAGCACACGTCGCCGCTGAAAGGTCTCGAGCGTGAAGACCGGGCCCATCACGAAACCGAGCGCCATCACCGCCACCCACGGTATCAGTGGGTACCCGACTGGAGGCGCACGCTGATGCATCACAGCGAAGGCCCACTCCATCGCGCCCTGGGGCGTGACGTGAAACCCATCGAGCAGGTTGTGCGATGCGATGATTGCCACCGAGAGCGTCGCGACCAGCCACCTCGGCAACCAGATCATCGCCGCCAAGAACACCATCGACCACCCGAGCGCCCAGATGACCAAGAAGCGCGGAGCCGAAAACGAAAACTGCCATGCCCAGCTGATGAAGGTGAGCTCGGCGAACACCAGCCACAGGCCGCGCGAGAGCAGAAACCGTGTCAGCTCGGGCTTCGATTTCTGGCGGCTCGACAAGAACGCCGAAACCCCCGCCAAGAACATGAACCCCGGCGCACAGAAGTGCGTCACCCACCGGGTCATGAAGTACGCCGCGGTCGTGTGGCTCAAGTCAGTCGCGACGAAGGCCTTGAGGCCCAAGAAATCTCGCGCGTGGTCGAGCGCCATCACGACCATGATCAGCCCGCGCACCGTGTCGATTGACGTGAGCCGTGAGGGCTTAGGCGAACCCGTCATCGCCCCACCGGGTCAGGCGCTTCTCGATCTCATCTCGGGCAGTTCGAAATCGCACCAGCATCTCCTCGCGTGAGAGCGGTTCGCTCGACGCAGGGTCTGGAATAGCCCAATGCAGCCGGCGAACCGACCCGAAAAAGACCGGGCAGACCTCTTCGGCACACAGGGTGATCACGGTGTCGATGCCCTCGGGTACGATGTCGTCGACCGACTTGCTCGAATGACCGGTCAAGTCGATGCCGACCTCGTTCATCACCTCGATCGCGTAGGGGTTCACCCGGCCGGGTTTGCTGCCAGCGCTCTGCACCGTCATCTGCGCGCCAAACAAATGCCGGGCCCACCCCTCGGCCATCTGACTTCGGGCGGAGTTCGCGACGCACAACAGCAGCAGACTTCGTGGAGGACTCATGCTATCGTCGTATTACGATGAAGGCCTCTCGAACGGAAGCGGCATGTCCACCGGCAGACACCCGGCCCGACCTGCGGCCGGTTGAAGGTGAAAAAGCCGAGGTCGAGCTGGCCGAGCTGAGCAAGGCATTGGGCCACCCGGCACGCGTGAAGATTCTCAGGCTGCTGGCGAACCGAAACAGCTGTGTCTGCGGTGAGCTGGTTGACGAATTGCCCTACGCCCAGTCGACGGTCTCGCAGCACCTCAAAGTGCTCAAAGACGCTGGGCTCATTCGCGGTGAAATTTCGGGCCCTCGTACCTGCTACTGCCTCGAACCCCGAGTGCTGCGACGCCTCAAGGCGCTCATCGGCGCTCTCTAACCTCAGAATCGAACAAAGACGATGAAGCGACTTTCCTTTCTCGACCGCTACCTGACGCTGTGGATCTTTCTGGCGATGGCCCTCGGGGTAGGGCTGTCGTTCTTCAAGCCCGATTTCGGCTCGAGCTCTCTGCCAATCGCGATCGGCCTGATCGTGATGATGTACCCCCCGCTGGCGAAGGTTCGGTACGAAGAGCTGCCACGGGTCTTTCGCAACCGCCGGGTGCTGGCCCTCTCGCTGGTTCAGAACTGGGTGCTGGGGCCCGTGTTGATGTTCGGCCTCGCGCTGATCTTTCTCCGCGACAAGCCTGACTACATGCTGGGCCTGATTCTCATCGGCCTCGCGCGCTGCATCGCAATGGTCCTCGTGTGGAATGATCTGGCCAACGGTGACCCCGAATATTGCGCAGCCCTGGTCGCGTTCAACTCGATCTTCCAGGTGCTCTTCTTCCCCCTGTACGCGTGGTTCTTCGGCGACGTGTTGCCACATGCGCTCGGTGTTCAGGGCGCGGTGATCTCGATCTCGATGCTCGAGATCGCCAAGACCGTCGGCCTCTACCTGGGAGTGCCCTTCGTCGCCGGTTTTCTCACCCGACTGGTGCTGCGCAGCGCGAAGGGTGACGCCTGGTACACGGGCCGGTTTCTGCCGACCGTAAGCCCGCTTACGTTAGCGGCGTTGCTCTTCACCATCGTCGCGATGTTCTCGCTCAAGGGTCAGGCGCTGCTCGAGTTGCCCCTCGACGTGCTGCGCATCGCACTGCCGCTGCTCATCTATTTCATCGTGATGTTCTTCGTCTCGTTCTTCATGGCCCGTCGCAGTGGGGCCCCGTACGAGCAGACGGTGACGCTGTCGTTCACGGCTGCGTCGAACAACTTCGAGCTCGCCATCGCGGTGGCCATCGCGACCTTCGGCATCGGCAGCGGAGAAGCCTTCGCTGCAGTCATCGGCCCTCTGGTCGAGGTGCCGGTGCTGATCACGTTGGTCTCGGTCGTCGCCCGAATGCAGAAGCGGTTTTACCCCGCGACGGTGCCGAGCTCGTAAATGTAGAACCGGTTGCAGCCCGAGTGCCCGGTCGCGCCCATCACCGTCGTCGGCGTGAACCCCAGGCGTCGATAGAGCTTCTGCGCGGCTTCCATGCCGGTCAGGGTCTCGAGGTAGCAGCGAGCGAACCCGAATGACTTCGCAGCACGCAGGCACTCGCGGAGCAGCGGTTCAGCCAGGCCTTGGCCCCGGGCCTCTTTCAAGAAATACATCTTTCGCAGCTCGCAGACGTCGGGTGAGGCACCGGTGAGTGGGGCGACTCCCGCGCCTCCGACGACGCGGCCTGCGTCGTCTTCGACCACCCAGTATGCCGAGCGCTCGCCCGCGTAGGCGCGGCTCATGAAGTCGACCTCGGGGTCATGAATCGCGAAGCCAGGGCCGTCGGCCCCAAACTCGGGCATCACGGTGCGAATGATCGCGGCCATCGCGGCGTCGTCGCGAGGCTCAATGGGTCGAAAGCGCATTGGGCGTCTCCCGTGATTCGATGAAGGCGAAGCCGATGATCCACACGCAGAGCAAGAACGCCACTGCGTACGCCTCGGTCGCTCCGCGGTTGAGGTGTTGGTACAGGTAATAGACCATGAAGATCAGGTGCAGGCCGATCACCATGGCCAGCGCCCGCGCATGGGCTCGCATCACCAGCGCCATCGCCAGAAAACCCAGCATGTTCCAGTAGTACATGTTCACCGTGAGCCAGGTGAACACGAGCAAGGGCCCGAAGAAGAAGGCCTCGATGTCACTGGTCGTTTTTCGAATCAGCAAGGCGATCAGCGCTGTGAACGCGAGCCGGGTCACCAAGAATGACACGCTGTAATCGGCGATGTCGACCTCGGGCAGCGCCTGCTTGAGACCCGAGGGGAAAATGCCCGCGAACAGGCCCGATTGCCCCGGCGCCGCGAACTGCAGGAACACGGTCTTCAGCGAATATTGAATCGTGTAGAACTTCTCGACCTGCGCGACCTGTATGCGCTGCGCGTACTTCGCCCACGAGTCGACGCCGAACAGGCCCGCCGCGACGACGACGAGCACCAGCCCGGTGACGAACGCCGCCGCGGCGAAGCGCACGTGCTCTCGCCGAATGACGCGCGTCTTCGCGTACTCGTTGACCGCTCGAATCAGCATCGCGACCCCAAACAGAATGGGGAACAACTTGGTCGTCGCGGCGAACGAGAAGAACACGCCCGCCGTCGCCCAGCGCCCGCGCTTCATGAAACACGCCGCCATTCCCAGCGCGAAGATCCAGTCCCACCTCAAGAAGCTGCCTGACAGGTAGTCGAACACCAGCGGCGGAGTCGCCCACATGAGCAGCCCCACGCTCGCCACTTTGCGACCAAACGTGTCGTACACGAACAGCCACATGCCCAGCATTAGCAGCATGTCGAGCCAGCCGAGCAGCGCCTGGTTCTTGGTCGAGAGCGGCAGCAGCAGCGAAATCGGGTGCGCGATGATCGCCCAGGCCGGTGAGTTCGAGTTGCCGTGATCAGTCACCACCTGCTGCCAGTTGATCGGCCACAGCCTGGCCATCGTGGCCCAGTCGTCTTTGAAGGCCGCCCATTGAGCGTCGGTGAACTGCGCGCGAACCCTCGCCGAGTCTCGCAGCGCGTCTTCGACCGAGATCTCATTGAACGTCTCGAGCTCACGGGTCTTGGTCACGTTGCCCAGCGCATGAGCCCCCTCGCGGTCGGCCAGAATCGTGGCCTTGTAGAGGTCGAACCAGCCGATTTCCTTCTGGTATTTGGCGCCGAAGTAGAAGTGGTACTGCTCCCACGGGTGCACGAGTGGCAGTGATTCTGTGCGCACACCCCACCACAGCCACCCCGAGACCAGCACCAGGCTCAGCGCGATCGCCGTGTGCCGGTAGGGCCGCTGCACCGTGGGGAGCCCGACGCTCTTGGCAAGCTCGGTCGACCCCTCGCGAAATGACTTCTGCCGCCGGGTGGGCTCGGCCTTCGAGAACGCCGTCTTCACCAGCCACCCGATGATCAGAATGATCGGCACGATCACCATCGTGTACGGCCAGCTCGAGCCCTCGCGGAGCGCCCCATAGTTCGCCCAGGCAAAGACCATCAGACCGGCCAGGCTGGCAAAGGCGAGGTGGCGGGCGCGCTCGAAGCGCTCCGGAGCCACGAAATCGAGCACCAACAGCCCGATCGACGCCTCGAGAATGACGATCTTGATGATGCCCGAGATGAAGTGGTTCACAGGGCGCCCTCTTACCTCACTCTTGCGCCGCGTCATGCCGGCCCGTATTGGAGCTTTCATGACTGTTCAAGAAGTCGACATTTTCAACGCCCTGTCAAAGGTGATGGACCCGGACCTCCACACCGACATTGTCAAGGCGGGCATGATCAAGGACCTCAAGATCGAGGGCACCAGCGTCTCGTTGAAGATCGAGCTCACGACGCCCGCGTGCCCGGTCAAAGATCAGATCCAGAAAGACGCCGAGACCCAGCTTCGGCTGGTGCCCAACATGGGCACGCTCAAGGTCGAGATGACCTCGCGGGTTCGGTCGGCGCCCAAGGGGCCTCAGGCCAAAGACGCAATGCTGCCGGGCGTGAAGAACGTGGTGCTGGTCGGCGCAGGCAAGGGCGGGGTCGGCAAGTCGACGGTCGCGCTCAACGTCGCGGTCGCGCTGGCTCGGCATGGCGCCAAGGTCGGGCTGCTCGACGCTGACTTTCACGGCCCCTCGGTGCCGGTGATGACGGGCCTCAAGCGCAAGCCGGTCTCTCGCGATGGCAAGCTGCTCGAGCCGCTCGAGGCGCATGGCATCAAGGTGATGTCGATCGGGTTTTTGATCGAGGCTGATCAGGCGCTGATCTGGCGCGGCCCGATGATTCACGGAGCCCTCACCCAGCTCGTTCGCGACGTCGATTGGGGCGAGCTCGATTACCTGGTGCTCGATCTCCCTCCGGGCACCGGTGACGTGCCGCTGACCGTGGCGCAGCAGGTGCGCAGTGCGGGGGCGGTGTTGGTGACGACTCCGCAAGACGTGGCGCTGGCCGATGTGGTTCGCGCGAAGCAGATGTTCGACAAGCTCCACATTCCTTTGTTGGGCATCGTCGAGAACATGAATCAATTCATCTGCCCGCACTGCGGCAAGGGCACCCACATCTTCGACACCGGCGGCGGCCGCAAGGCTTCGGAGATGATGGACGTGCCGTTTCTCGGCGAGATACCCCTCGATATTCGCATTCGGCAGGGCGGAGACCGCGGTTTGCCGATCGTGGCAGGGCACCCCGAGAGCCCCGAGGCTGATGCGTTCATGAAGATCGCGCAACGCATCGCCGCCCGAATCTCGCAAGAGAACGCCACCCGCCAGGGCCCCGTTTTGAGCATGCCCGCGGCCGCCAGCTGATAAGAGTGCGCCATGGCCGATAAACCGACCGACGACGACCCGCTGGCTGGTGACGATGCCGCTGAGGCCGATGGCAAGCCCGGCTCGCGGTTCGTGCCTGACTTCGTGCGCCGCATGGCCTGGGCCGGGTTGGGCGCGGTGTTCATGTCTGAAGAGGGCATTCGGCGCCTGGCAGGTCAGCTCAAGCTGCCCAAAGAAGCGCTCGGGTTTTTGCTCGCGCAGGCCGAGAAGACGAAAGACGACGTCGGCCGCGTGGTCTCTGAAGAAGTTCGCAAGCTCTTGCAGTCAGACAAGCTGCGCGACGAAATGCTCAAGCTCATCGCGGGCATGACCATCGAAGTGCGGGCTGAGATCAAGCTCGTGCCTGATCGGGTCAAGGGCAAGGCGCCGTCGTTGCTGCCGAAGGTCGCGGTGCACGAGCTCAAGACCAAGTACTCGAGCGATGAGCCCAAGCGCGGCAAATCGAAGAAAGACGAATCATCAGACGATGACAGCTGAGCGCAGCCCGTGGCTTCGGCGCCGGCTGCCGTTGCTGCTCGTGCTCGGCCTGGGCTTTCTGGTGTGGAAGAACGGCTTCGGAGTGCTGGCCACCGAGCGGCGCGTCGAATGGCGTGTGCCGGTGCCGTACAGCGAGCTTCGATCGGTCGAGTTGCAGCTGTGGCGAGGCGAGGCACTGCTCAAGCGAGAAGAGCGGCGCTTCGAGGCTGGAGTCACCAGCGCTCTGGAGAACAGCGTCTCGCTGACCCGAGGCGAGCATCGCGCGGTGGCGATTGTCGGGCTCGAGGGCGGTGCGTCAAAGACCTTTAGCGCAATCATCGACCCTGCAAACGACCCGATAGTGGTCATCGACTTCGATCAGCGTCGCTGAAACACTGGCTGACCCGGCTGCGTCACCGTCGCTTGTGAGCTGCTTCGCCCGAGCCTACGGGAGGCCGCAGATCCCCGACGAGTTGCCAGGCGGGTAACGACACACGTACAGACCAGGGCACGGCTTCGATTGGCTGCACGTCTGCGTGCAGAAATTCTTGGAAGGCTGGAACGCATCAGGCTTCGCGCAGAAATCTGACGAGCAGTCGCCGTCACGCGCACACGTTTCACCGAACCCGGCTTTGACTGAACCACCGCCTGTGCCACCACCAGCGCCTGTGCCGCCACCACCGCCCGCACCACCACCACCCGCACCGTCACTCGGGCCAGGAGGCGCGCAGGCGATGAGGAGTAAGAAAACCGCGAGGCTCCGAAGCCAGTACATTCTCATATGAGGAGAACACGTGAACCTCGGCGGAGGTGCAATCTCTAGTTCACAGGCGGCACCACTATGCCTCTCTTTGGCTGCAACTTCGCAGCGTTGGGCAAGCAACTTTCTCTCTCGTGCGCCGAGAATCTCAGATGCGAAACGTGAGCGTGGTGGTGGCCCTCTTCGCCGCATCGGGGTGCGTCATCGTCGTGCCCGAAGTGGCCAAACAGTACAATTTTCAGTGCGTCGACGCCCTCTCGGCTGGCGACCTCGACCAGGCCGACGTGCTCTGTGACCACGCCCTCGAGTACCAGTCTGAGTACTGGGACGCGTTGAACAACAAAGGGCTGATCGCCCTGCGCCGCGGCAACGAGAAGGCCGCGAAGCGTTTCTTTATTCATGCCATTCGGGCCAACAACAGCATGGCCCAGGCCTACGTGAACTTGTGCCAGATGGCGCTCGACAAGGCCGACTTCATGAACGCCCGAGACAATTGCCTGGCCGCCCTCCGCATCAACCCCGACTTCGGTGAGGCACGGCACAACCTCGGCCTCGCGTACCTGCGCCTCAATCGCCTCGATGATGCAGAGAAGACCTTTCGGCACCTGGTGGCCTCGGCGCCCGGCGTCTCTCAGGGCTACGCGAACGTCGGCGCGGTGATGCTCGCCAAGCAGAAGCCCACCGAGGCGCTGGGGTGGTTCGACCAGGCGCTGCTCCTCGAGGCCGGGTACGCCGACGCGTGGAAAGGCCGAGGTTTCGCCCTCGAGACGCTGGGCCACCGGGAGGAAGCCCTGAGCGCCTATGCGTCGTGCGCTGAATTCGCCCCGGGTGACCTCGAGTGCCGGCAGGGTCTCACGCGCCTGGCCGAGTGAGCCCTCGAAAAGACCGCTGAGCGCCCCGACGAGGCGGTGTATGCACGCGGCATGTCCCTCAATCACATGCTCGTGGTCGGCGCAGGTCAGATGGGCGCCGGTATCGCCCAGGTCGCGCTCGTCGCAGGTCAAAAGGTCACCTTGGCCGACGTCTCGGCGGAGTCACTCGCCAAAGGCCGGGCCGGCATCGAAAAAGGTCTCGGCAGGCTGGTCGAGAAGGCCAAGCTCGACGACGCGGCTCGCCAATCGGCGCTCGGCCGCCTCTCGACCGCCTCGAATGTGCTCGACGTGAAGAACGTCGACGTGGGCATCGAAGCCGTCACCGAAAACGAAGAGCTCAAGAAGCGAATCTTTCGCGACCTCGACCAGGTGGTGCGCCCCGGCGGAGTGCTCGCCACCAACACCTCGTCAATCCCCATCACTCGAATCGCCGCGGTCACCAAGCGCCCCGACGCGGTCATCGGCATGCACTTCATGAACCCGGTGCCGGTGATGACCCTGGTCGAAATCATTCGCGGAGCCGCCACCAGCGACGAGACCTACACCGCCACCAAGGCGATGGCCGAGAAGATGGGCAAGACCACCGTCACCTCGCGCGATTTCCCCGGGTTTATCGTCAATCGCATCCTCATCCCCATGCTCAATGAGGCGTGCTTCGTGCTGCAAGAGGGCGTCGCCACCGTCGAAGACATCGACTCCGCGATGAAGCTCGGTACGAACCAGCCGATGGGCCCGCTCACGCTGGCTGATTTCATCGGCCTCGATACCGTGCTCTCGATCGCCGAGGTGCTGCACAAGGGCCTGGGTGACTCGAAGTACCGGCCCAACCCGTTGCTGCGGCAGTACGTCGAGGCTGGCTGGCTCGGCAAGAAGACCGGCCGCGGTTTTTACAAGTACTAGAGGGCGCCCAATGACTTTCGAGAACATCAAATTGCAGTTCGAAGGGCCTGTCGCGATTCTCACCGTCGATCGCCCGAAGGCGCTCAACGCGCTCAACTCGGCCACGTTTCACGACATCGAGGTGGCGCTGAACCAGGTCGCGGGGCACTCGGATGCGCGGGCGTTGATTGTTACCGGTGGGGGCGAAAAGGCCTTCGTCGCGGGAGCAGACATCGCCGAAATGCAGCTCTACACACCAGTGAAAGCCCTCGCGTTTTCGCAGCTCGGGCACCGGGTGATGGCGCAGCTCGAGGCCTTGTCGGTGCCAACCATCGCCGCGGTCAATGGGTTCGCGCTCGGCGGCGGCTGCGAGCTGGCCCTCGCATGCGACCTCATCTATGCGAGCGAAAAAGCCAAGTTTGGTGTTCCAGAGGTCACGCTCGCCGTCATCCCCGGGTTTGGGGGCACGCAGCGGCTCACGCGATTGCTCGGTCGCGCCCGCGCCAAAGAGATGGTCTTCACCGGCGACATGGTCGACGCCGCCAAAGCCAAAGAGATCGGCTTGGTGCTCGAGGTGTTCGCACCTGACAAGTTGATGGCGCACTGCCTCGAGGTCGCTCAGAAGATCGCCAAGCGCGGCCCACTGGCGGTCGCGCAGGGCAAGCGGGTCATCGAAGCGGGTGCAGATTTGGCGCTCAAAGAGGCCAATGAAATCGAGCGGCAGGCCTTCGGGTTGCTCTTTGGCACCGATGATCAAAAAGAGGGCATGAAGGCCTTTCTTGAAAAGCGCCCGGCTGCGTTTCGCAACAGCTGAAGAACCTTGCCTCTGCGCTCGCGGGGGCCGATCTTCCCGGGCATGCGCCCTCCATCAGCCTGGGACCGATTTCAGAAGTATCTGTGCACGGTTGAGAGCCTCAAGCTCTCGGTCGATGTGTCGCACATGACGTTCTCTGACGAGTGGCTCGCGTCGATGCAGCCGGCGATGAACCGGGCCTTCGAGGCGATGGCGGCGCTCGAGAAGGGTTCGATCGCGAACCCCGATGAGCAACGCAAGGTCGGGCACTACTGGCTGCGCGCGCCTGATCTCGCCCCGGCCGAAGAGGGCGGCCAGATTCGCGATGCGGTCAATCAGGTCAAGACCTTCGCGGCGAAGGTGCACGATGGGCGCGTCGGCCCGGCGGCGGGCAAGAAGTTCACCAAGCTGCTGGTGATTGGCATCGGGGGCTCGGCGTTGGGGCCACAGCTCGCGACCGACGCGTTGATTCGCGCCAATGACCCAATGCGCGCTTACTTCTTCGACAACACCGACCCCGACGGGTTCGATCGGGTCTTCGCGCAGCTGGGCTCGGCCTTGAACGAGACGCTCGTCGTCGTGATTTCGAAGTCGGGTGGCACCAAGGAGACACGCAACGGCATGGTCGAGGCCCAGGCCGCATTCACGCGCGCAGGGCTCGACTTCAACAAGCACGCGGTTGCGGTGACCGGTGCTGGCAGTGAGCTCGAGAAGGCCGCCGCGAAGTGGCTCGCCCGATTTCCCATGTGGGACTGGGTAGGAGGTCGCACCTCGCAGACCTCGGCGGTCGGCTTGTTACCGATGGCGCTGCAAGGCCATGACATCGACGGGCTGCTCGAGGGTGCCCGCCTGACCGATCAAGCGACCCGCGTGTACGACACGATGAAGAACCCCGCCGCGCTGCTCGCGCTCGCTTGGCACTTCGGCAGCCAGGGCAAGGGCGCCAAAGATCTGGTGGTCTTGCCATACAAAGATCGCCTGCTGCTGCTCTCGCGATATCTGCAGCAGCTCGTCATGGAGTCGCTTGGCAAGGAGCTCGACCTCGACGGCAAGAAGGTGCAGCAGGGGCTCTCGGTGTACGGCAACAAAGGGTCGACCGATCAACACGCCTACGTGCAGCAACTGCGTGAAGGCGTGCCCAACTTCTTCGCGCTGTTCGTCGAGGTGCTCAAAGATCGCGACGGCCCTTCGATGGAGGTCGAGCCGCGCACCACCAGCGGCGACTATCTGCTCGGGTTCATGCTCGGCACCCGCGCTGCGCTCAAAGAGAAGGGCCGCGAGTCGATCACCCTGACCGTGCCCGATGTCAGCGCAAGAACGTTGGGCGCGTTGATCGCCTTGTTCGAGCGAGCGGTCGGCTTTTACGGCTCGTTGGTGAACGTGAACGCCTACCACCAGCCCGGAGTCGAAGCCGGCAAGAAGGCCGCGACCTCGGTGCTCGCGCTGCAGCAGAAGGTGCTCGATGCGCTCGGGAATGGTGTCGAAGCGCGCACCGCTCAGCAGCTGGCCAGCGCGGTGTCGGCAGACCCTGAGACGGTCTTCAAGATTCTCGAGCACCTCTCCGCCAACGGGCGCGCAGCGGCAACCACGGGAGCGGGGTCGGTCGCTGAAATTCGCTTCAGCGCGATGCAGAAATGACCACCTGGTCGCGGGTGTCGGTGCAAATCGTCACCCACCACAGCCGGGCCTGGGCACAGCCGCTCTCGGTCGCGCTCACAGAAGCCGAGCACATCGTCGTCGCCGACAATGCCAGCACCGACGGGAGCGCCGAGGCCTTCGCAGAGGCTTTGCCGCAAGCGAAGATCGTGAAGCTCCCGAGGAATTCAGGCTTCGGCGTGGCACACAACGCAGCCGCCGAGATGGGGCGGGGTGAGTTCATTCTGCTGCTCAACCCCGACTGCTCAATCGACGAACCCGTGCTCTCGCAGCTTCAGAAGGTGCTCGATGAGAACTCGACCGTCGGCGCGGTGAGCCCGCAGCTGGTCAACGCAGATCGTTCACTCCAAGTGACCGCGCGAAATGCGTTCTTCAAATCGCCTCGGCGCGTGCTGACCGAGGCCGGGCCCGTCGAGTGGCTCAGCGGGGCGTGTCTGCTCGTTCGGCGCACCGCGTGGCACGCGGTGGGTGGCTTCGACCCGAGGTATTTTCTCTTCTTCGAAGACGATGATCTCTGCCTTCGGCTGCAGCGCGCCAATTGGCAATGCTGGTTCGTACCGAGTGCCGTCGCCGTGCATCACGCTGGCACCGGCAGCGCCTTCTCGTGGTCGGTGTGGTGGCTGAAAAACTTTCACCAGGCGCGCAGTAAACGCCTCGCGCTGCGCACCTGGGTTGGCCCTTGGGCCGCTTGGAGATACCGCTTCGAGCTGTTGCTCGGCTCGCTCTTCGCGGTCGTCTTATACCTGCTGATTCTTCGACCAAGGCACGCGGTGAAGTGGGCCGCGTGGGGCGCCAGCGCGCTACTCGCCGACTGAGACGTACCGGTACGAGTGGTAAGTGTCATCGTACTTGCGATCGGGGTCTTGGCTCTTGCCGAAGTTCACTTCACGCGCCAATGCCGACACCTTGGGCTTGCTCGCATCGGTCAACGCGTTGTCATCGAGGTTCAGCTTCTCGAGGTGCGCGAAGGCTTCTTTGTTGGCGACCATCACGTCGATGTCGTCGTCGGCGAGACACCCCATCGACAGGTCGAGGGAGGTCAGCTGCTTGAGCACCTTGGCCTTGGGCAGCGCGGCGGCGATGTCATCGACGAAGGGGCAGTTCATCAACCCCAGGTGCTGCAGCTTCGGCCACCCACTCGCCGCGAAAATCGGAGCGACGTCTTTGATGCCGCCTGATGCCCCGTAGTTCGGGTCTCCGAACCAGAGCTCGAGCGACTCGAGGTTCGGCGTCTTCATCGCGCCAACGCTCTTGATCGCTTCTTTGGTCAAGCCGCCCGTCTCGAGCGTCAGCGACTTCAGCTCAGGCAATGCGAGGTTCGTCGGCAGATCGATCGCGCCCGCCCGCAGCGTCAATTTCTCGAGCTTCGGGAAGAACTGCAGCGCGCTGAGCATGCCCGTTCTGGTTCCAGAGATGTCCCAGTCGCCCGTGTCGCAGAAGTAGAGCTCGCGCAACGTTCGTGGGCCCTGACGTGCCTCGAACGCTTTCATCAGCGGCGACATGTCCATCTCTTCTTCAGACGGCACCGGCCCCAGCTCGAGCTTCTGAATGAAGCGCGCGGCGGGGAGAGACAGCAGTGCTTCGAGATCTTCACCGGCCCGCTCCGCGCCATCGCCCTCTTCGTCGAATGCCGCCCATGACATCTTGGCCGACTTGATGAACCCATGGTGCCAGACCAGCTCGAGCTCGTTTTCGCCGCCCTCTTCGAAGGTCGAAAGCGCACCGAAGAAGTGCGCGTGGTTCTTCTTGAGCATCGCGTTTGCCGCCGCCATCACCGAGGCATCGCCCGTCGTCGCTCCTCGGTGCTGCAGCACGATGAGCTCGCCCAACGGGTCACCCTTGCCTTGCAGCCAATCGGCGTAGACCAGGTAGGCGTTGGCGTCGTCGAGGTTCTGTTCGATCGCCGCTTCCATCTCCGGGTTGCTCGGAGGAGGCGGTTTGCCACCCACCTCGACGTACCCCTTCTTCATTTTCTCTTCGATCAGCTTCTTGGTGTCGCTCTTCGCCTCGCGCTCGCTGTCGAAGTCTTTTTCCTTCTCCTGGCCGTCGGTGCCGATGCGCCCGAAGCGAACGATTTGCTGTTCGCCCTCGACCTTGACCTCCCAGAACTTGCTCGAGCCGCCCTCGGTGGCCTCGAACCGGCGAAAACCGGCTTCGATCACGACCATCGTTCTCGGCGGGTCAGCTGCAGGCGGCGGAGGCGGAGCGGCTTTGCCGACCGGAGCGGCCGGCGAGGGCCCCGTGGCCACCTTCTCGAGGTACCCTTTGCCCGTTTTCTCGCGCACCAACTTGTCATGCAGCTTCTGCGCGCCATCAGCCGACCCCTCGTCTTTGACGGTGGTCTGCCCATTCGCGCCGATCTTGCCGTACCGCGTCAGTACCTGCGTCCCCTCGACCCACACTTCCCAGAACTTGTTCGACGACGCGTCGGAAAATTCGAAATAGCGCTTGGCCATGGGGGCCGCAGCATCGCCCAGGCCCCACTCAAATGGCACTGGGGATTCGCTCTGCTGTACCTGGCGGCGCTGTGTTGCTATTCAAATTGCCATGAACTTCGAGCTCACCGAGATACAGCGCGACATTCAAAAGCTGACGCGCGAGTTCGCCGCCCGAGAGCTGACCCCGAACGCCCGCAAGTGGGACGAGAACCATGAGTGGCCGACCGAGGCCGTGAAGAAGCTCGCCGAGCTCTCGCTGTTGGCCGTCGCGGTGCCTGAAGAAGACGGCGGCGCGGGTCTCGACAACGTCTGTTACGCGTTGGCGGT
>JANLPS010000091.1:0-2421 GCA_031367385.1 Archangium sp.
CTCGGCCCCAAACCGCCGGGGCTTTCCTGTCTGGTCAACCTCGTCACGCTATTTCACGCGGCAGCTCAATTCGGTGAATCGTACCCACCTCGTCACGAAACAGTGTGGTGACCTGCTGATCGAACAGCGCGGTCAACAACAGTCAGACCGGGTGACGCTGTTCTGGTGTGTTCACTGCGCAAGGCACCGGGGCGTTCACGTTTTCGCTCACCTGGGCCGCGCTCAACGCTGCCGCGTTCATCGACTCCGTTGGAGGCCACGTTGCCCGTTCGGTTGACGCCACGTTCGTCGACTCGAAAGGCCACTCGGCGAAGAAGTCGATTTCGGTCAGTTTGACTTGCCCGATGGGTGACGGTGGGCTGCCGTCGCTCTGCAGTGGCGCCTCGGGGCTTGCATCACCGGTCAGTGGAGTACCTATGCGGCGACGGTCTGCGGCTGCCACTGATGAGCCAGCATTTACCAGCCTCGGCGTTCACAGGTAAACGACGCTGAAGCCGTCACGACATGTTCTCGTGCAGCGATAGCGCGAGATTCTGCGGCTCTTCGAGCTGTTGCGCGTCGAGGCCGTTCTTCGAAATGACCTTCATCGCCATCGCGCACGTCGCTGACCCCGGAGGTCTCGCGACCCCGCTCGTGGTCGTCTCAAATCACCATTTTGGTCTCGCCACCCCGTTTCGACCGACACAAGTCACCAATTCAGTCTCCTCCGACCGCGGTGGTCGCCTCGAGGAGACTGCCGCGGTCTCGCGCCGCGACGTTTGTCGGTTCAGATCACCAATCTGGTCTCGCGGCCGCGCAATTCGGCAATTATTTCGGGGACTTCAAGAATTCGAAAAATAAATCGGCGACCACCTGTGAATACCTTCTGCGACCTCACGTGAATGGGGGGCAGCACGAACCCAAACCGCAGGAGGCTCCAATGAAGTCGGCGTACGACGAAGTTCGCACTGATGCGTTGTCCTTAAAACCCGCTGAGCTGAAGGAGTTCGGCAGTGACCTCGAGTTGGTGCTCTACAACGCCAACCTCGGCATCACTGCTGTCGAGAAGCACGCTCCGCAGCTCAAGCTCGCCACCAAAGGGTACGTGTGGGCGGGGTCGAAGCTCCGCATGTACCTGAAGGCGCTCGTCGAAACGACCACCGAGGTCGAGCGTGCCCGTCTGCCGACGCCAGGCGTGCGCGAGCTCACCTCCGAAGTCTTCGCCGACCGCGACTTGTTGATGTCGAACCTGACCCTCTGGGGCAAGGTCGGCATCGTGCCCGTCGCAGAAGTCGAACGAATTCAGGCCGGCCTCGGCCCGTTCGACGCCGCCCGCGACGTGCTCGACATCGCCGAGCTCAGCCGGCGGGTGCCCGAAGCCAAGCGCCGCCTGATGCTCGGCGGGTCCTCCCTCGACGCGATGGTCGACCGCGCAAACCGATTGCTGGCGATGCTGAAGCCCGCCGGCGCGCGCGAGCGTTCGCCTGATGCCCTGACCGAAGCGCTCGATGCCCAGTCTCGCGCGTGGACGTTGGTGCTGATGGCGCACGAAGATCTGTGGGCTGACGGCGCCCGCATCTTCAAGAAAGACGTCGATGAACATGTGCCGTCGCTGCTCTCGCGAACGAACAAGCGAACCACCGACCCGGTGACTGAGCCAGAGCCCGCGCCTGGCCCCTCGTAGTGCGTGTGCGCCGCGCAGCCCGATGCTCAGGGCTGCGCGGTTTTTTTCTGGTACAGCCTGCCCAGCCGCTCGAGGCAACGACTCAGACTCGCCGCCCGCTTCAGCGCGAGTCGGTGAACCGAAGCGCGTCGCCACTGGCCGCCGGGCCGGGCACAGAGAAAACCGCCGAACGCGGTGAGCCCGAGTCAATGCCCGGTGCCCCCGGCTCGAATGCAGCGCCTGCCACGAACGAAGAGCTCAAGGTGAGGCCGCGAAGCTCGAGGAGCCGTGGCAACGAGACCCACCGCGTCGGGACCGGCTGTCACCAAGCCCCCGGCCCACTTCAAGCAATCAAGCTACTTGATCTCGGTCACGCGCCCATCCACGAGCACCGCGGCGCGCGCATTCTCACCCCAGAACCAGGTCTCTCTTTTCTTATCGCCCTCGAGCGCGATGTTCTTCCGCTCCGGGGGGCCCCAGGCCATCTCGAGCGCCTCGGCCGTCATGTCGAGCACGGCCGTCTTCGTCTTCACGCCCTCGCGCGCCGCATCGCTGAACGTCTCGAGCCGCTTCGCCGGGTCTTCACGGGTCAAATACCGCTCGAGCTCGCTCATCAGCTCATCTTCAGTGCGCAGGCCAGGGCGCAGCACGAGCACCTGCGGCGCCTGTTTCTTCGCGCCAGGCACCTCGAGATACACCCACACCAACGTGCGAGGGGTGAACAGCACCCGCTCGGTCATCGTCACACTCGTGGGAAATTCGACCTTCACCACCCGCAC
>JANLPS010000116.1:0-7016 GCA_031367385.1 Archangium sp.
CACGGTCATGCCGGTGCCCGTCAGACCGAGGGTCTTGAGGCCAACTTGCGTGCCGCGCGCAAACCGGGCAACGCCAAAGTCGATGAGCTTCACACCCTCGACTCCCTCAAAGGGCACGAGCACGTTGCTCGGCTTGACGTCTCGATGAACGACTCCAAGTCGATGGGCACAGGCGAGGGCTTCGGCCAGCTGCTGGGTCACGCGAACGGCTTCGGGGGCGGTCAGGCCCACGCGCCTGAGACGATCGCGGAGCACCTCCGCGGCAACCCACTCGGTCACCAGGTACGGTGAGCCCTTGCCGGTCACGCCGCTGGCGATCAGCCGTACGATGGAGGGGTGGTCGAGCTTTTTCAGAACGTCGATCTCTCGAACGAAGCGCTGGGCGTTTTGATCTTCGTCGAGCGCCAAAACGACTTTGATCGCGACCCGGGCCCCGTCTTGCAGATCGGTTGCCTCGTAGACCGCCCCCATGCCGCCTCGTGCCGCTTCGCGCTCAATTCGAAAGCGCCCGTCGATTGTCGTGCCGATCATCAGAGGCCCTTTCTCGACTTTCGCGGGCGAGGCAGATCGTACTTCGTGAGCCAATTGATCAGGGTTCTTCTCGAGACGCCCAGCATTTCTGCGGCGTTTTTTTGACTGCCACCGCAGCGATCGAGCGCGTCGCGAATTCGCTCGAGCTGAGTGCCCGGCTGCGCCGGTGTGCGCTCAGAGCGGCTGCTCGGCGCTGGCGTTGGCGTCGCTCGAATCGGTCGAGCTGCAGAGAGGGGTTCAGCGGCCGAAAGCGTCGCATTCATCTTGACGATGGGGAGATGCTCGACGCCAATGACGCCTCGATCTGACAGCAACACCGCCCGCTCGAGCACATTGCGAAGCTCACGAATGTTGCCAGGCCACCCATACCGCTTGAGGGTGGCCATCGCTTGCGGCGAAACGGTAGGCACTTTGGCCCGCCGCTCGGCGAGACAGACCTTCTGTAAGATGGTCAACGTCAGCCCCTCAATTTCTCCGACACGTTCACGAAGCGGAGGAATGATCAGCGAAACCCCGTTTAAGCGGAAATATAAATCTTGGCGAAATACGTTACGAGCACTCTCCTGCTCGAGGTCGCGGTTGGTGGCCGAGAGGAGCCGCACGTCGATTGGGTTGGCCTCGAGCGCACCCACCCGGCGAACTCGCCGCTCTTCGATGACGCGGAGCAGTTTGACCTGCATGCTCATCGGGAGCTCCCCAATTTCATCAAGAAGAATCGAGCCGCCGTTCGCGCTCTCGAGCAGCCCTTGCTTGGCCTTCACGGCCCCGGTGAAGGCGCCCCGCTCATGACCGAACAACTCACTCTCCAGCAGCGACTCCGAAAGGGCCGCGCAGTTGAGCCGAACGAACGGGCCCTTGGCGCGCAACGAGCGTCGGTGAATCTCCTCGGCCATGACCTCTTTGCCGACCCCGGTCTCACCCAAGATGAGCACGCTGATGTTGCTTGGCGCCACTCGCTCGAGCAGGCGCCGCATGTCTTTCATGCGACCGATGTCGACATCGGCCAGGGTGGAGCCTGTCGTACCCGCGCTGCCGCGCAGGCCTCGACGAGCCTGAGACAGCAGCGCGTCAGAAGTACGTCCATCGACCCCGTAGCACGCGTAGCCAAACTTGGCCTCGACGCTCCGGCTCTTGAGTGCAGCGCGATATCTCGACACGATGCTCTCGACCTGCCCGGGCAGAAGCTCCACCGCGAGAATCTCGTACTCGCCACGCCCATAGTGACCGATAGGGTCGGTGGGTCGAAGAACGGTCATCAAGGCGGTCTGAACGGTCTCCTCGACGGCTGGGTCGCATGCCACTGAAATGAGCGCGAAGATTGTGTTCTTTCGTTTTGCGCGCTCGCACTCTTCTTCGACTCGGCCTTCGAAATAGTCGTGCTCCCAGATTCGCCGAGGGCGCGCCGGCAGTGAGCGCCGTTGAACCAGCGCTGTGACAGCCCCGACCTCGAAGGTTTCACCGAGCGCCAGCGGCTCCCGACTTTGCGGTTCGACCCACAGGCCTCGCAAGTTGGTGCCGTTGGTACTCCCGAGATCTTCGATCTCGATCGGTGGGCCAAGGTGCAGGGTGGCGTGCCTGAACGAGACCGACGGGTCATCGATGTGCACGTCGCTGTTCGGGGCTCGGCCGATCTGAATCTCCCCGGTGTCCGGGAGCCGGTGCGTTGCCACGAAATCAGACCCCAAGACCACCAGTGAGAGTGGGTTTGCAGCCTCGCCGAGCCGAAGCCGAGAAGCGCTTGACGTATCACCACTTCGACCTGGTACAGGCTCCGAGCTACTTTCTTTGTCTGTCTTGGAAATCACGGAGCCTCTGCGACGCGCAGCGCGGGAAAGAAGGCACCCAGTGTTCGACGAGATCGAAGCTCGACCCGAGCGCGCCCGAGCATGCCGTCGTGGAGCGGGAGCTCACGCCCATCGGCCCTGAAGCGGTTCGTGGGGAGCAAGGCTTCGACGATGACCATGGGCTCGTCGAGCGTGAACGTGTCAGAGACACTGGGCCCCAAGAAACGACGGGCCTCCTCAGGGCTAATCGGCAGATCAGTGCGAAATTCGATCGCCGCTCGCTGCGGCGCAAAAGGGTAGCCGTCGAGCTCAAAGTCGATGGCTTGACCCGGCTTGAGAAACGCTGCGTCGCGGGCCGGGAGGAGCGCCATGACCGAGTACGTACGCTCGTCTGGCAACAGGGCAAGAACCACGTCACCCGCGGCGAGGTTCTGGCCGACATGAATGCGAACGTCGCCGACGACCCCGGCCTTCGGAGCCCGCACCTCGAGCTGGCTGACGCTGGCCATTGACAGGAGCTTGCGGCTGTTGAGCATGGCAGCGGTCTGACGCGCCGCGCTGTCTGAGGGGTCGTACAGGAGCCGAGACAGATACTCATTGAACTCATGTTGCGTGGCTTCGAGCTCAGCCAGTTCGGTCGCTGGGGAGAAGCGCACCAAGACCTGCCCTTCCGAGACAACTTCTCCTGACTGAACGGCAATTGAGTCGACGATGCCGCCCGACCGACTGGTCAGATCGATGCGGCCCGGCGTTCGAATGATCGCAAAGCCCGCTGAGGTCTCCGTCACTGTGGTCGCAAGCGAGACTCCCAAAAGAGCCACCCCTGCCGCTGCGAGCCCCCAGAACGCGGGCCTGACCCACTCCGGGAGCAGCTGTGACAACCACTCGGCGGTGGCGGGGCCTAGATCAGCTGAGGTCTCATCATCTGCGGAGAACACCGAGGTCGGAGGGTAGCACTCTTGACTTCGCTCGGAGGGCGCCGATACTCGACGCGATGCCGCAAGCGTCTTCAGGCGCACATCAGCCCACGCCGGCTCCGGCCGAAAACGAGACCGAGTCGAGGCTCTGGGCGGGGCCGATTCCAAAGCTGTTCAGCCCGTGGGTCGCGTGGAGCCCCTTTCTCATACCGCTCGCACTGGGGGCCGCTTCGGTGTTCTGCGCTTTGGCGCAGATCGACGTGTACGAATCGGGGCCCGCGCTCGTGCGACTTGGCGATCGAACCGAAGTGACAGCCCGCGACATGGGCGTGCTCACCAGCATCGAAGTCAGACCCGGCCAAAGGGTGTTGGCCGGAGCGCCGCTCGCACGGTTCTCAGCCCAAGCCGAGCGTGATCAACTCAAGGCCCGGGTCGACGAGTGGGAGCGCGAGGTGCGCCGATATTTGACCAACCCAGGCAATCGCGGGGCCTATCAGGCGGTCGTCAGCGCAGCCAGCGGCCGCAGGGTGGCCGAGCGCCGCCTCAACGCGCAGGTGGTTCGAGCACCGCACGATGGAGTGGTGGTTGAGGTGCGGGCGCGGGTCGGTCAGTGGCTGGGCAGCGGGGAGCTCATTTGCGCCCTCGTTCAGCCGGAGGCCAAACCGACCGTCGAGGCATACCTGCCAGGTCGCGTGAGACCGCTGCTGAAACCTGGGGAGCCGCTGTTGGTCGAGCTCGACGGCGATCGGTACCACTACTACCACTTGATCATCTCTTCGATTGACGACCAAGTGGTGGGGCCTGCCGAAGCGAAGCGGGCGTTGAGCACCTCGTACGCCAAGCTGCTCAAGGTCAGCGGGCCGGTGGTCAGGGTTCAGGCGAGCGCCAGCTCCCCGGCGCACTCTCCCTTGCAGCTGTACGATGGCGCGTCAGGAGTGGCGACCGTTCGAGTTGAGCGCCGCAGCCTGTGGGGCGTCATTCTTCGATCATTTCGCAGCACGCCCGGCTAGTCATGCGCTCATGGGTGCTGCTACTGGCAGGCGTGGGAGTGGGCGCCTTCGCGGCGGCAGGGCTGCGCCTGTGGCTCGATATCCTCCCCTCTCGAGCCGTCGCTGCTTCGAGCCCTTTGGAGTCGCCCTCGCACACCGTGACCCCGCTGGCCGCCGAGGGCTTCGTGGGAGTCATTGTGCCCGATGAGGCAGTCGACATCGTCGCGCGAATTGAGGCTCGCATCCAGCGCGTGCACGTTCGCTTGGGTGACCGAGTGCTCAAAGGGCAGCTCATCGCCACGATGGACACGCTCCCCCTTCACCGTGAGCTGGCGATCGCCGAGGCCCAGCTGGCGGGGGCGTCTGCTGATTCCGAGCGTGGCTCGCTCGAGCATCGAAAGGCCAATGAAGCGCTGGAGCGTCGAACCGCGCTCGAGGCCAGCCGAGGCATCTCCGGCGAGGAAGTGGCGACCGCCCGGTTTGAAGAGAAAACCGCCCAGGCCCGGCTCGATTTGGCGAACGCGACGCTCGCCGAACGCCGGGCCCGGGTGGCGCAGCTGCACGACAAGCTGGCCGAGGCCGAGCTTCGCGCCCCGTTCGAAGGCACGGTCGTCGGGCGCTTCATCGACAGCGGGGCGATCGCTCAACCGAGTACGATTGTCGCCCGACTGATGAAGACCGGCACGCTCTGGGTGCGCTTCGCCATACCAGTCGAAGACGCCAAGGGCATCGAGGTCGGGTCGCCGGTTCGGGTCGAAGCGGCCTACTTGAGCGGCGCCGTTCACGCGCGCATCGAAAAGCTGTCGGAGGGAGTTGACCCGGCACTTGGAATTCGAGTCGCAGAAGCACGTCTGACCATGCCGCCTGAGTGGACAGGCCAGGCGGTTTCGGGCCGAGCAGCGCGAGTGTGGGCTGAGGCGCCATGAGCCTGCTCGAGGCCGCCGACCCACTCATCGGGCGCACCCTTGGGCAGTTCGTTTTGCGGGAGCAGATCGGGGTTGGGGGGTTTGGCACCGTCTACCTCGCTGATCAGCCGGCGCTCCACCGGCAGGCGGTCATCAAGGTCCCCTTGCTGCGCGAGGTGGGCGACCAGGCCGCGGTTGACCGATTCTTGGGAGAAGCCCGGCTGGCCTCGAGCCTCGATCACCCGTACGCAGCCCACATCTATGAATTCGGTGCCGAGCCCGACGGCGTGTTGTGGATAGCAATGGAGTTCGTCGACGGCACTCCTCTCGACGCCGTGTTGCGTCAACATGGCAAGCTCCCGCTCGAGCGCTTCGTGCCACTGCTCGAACGAATCTGCGAGGTGGTGCAGACGGCGCATGATCGCGGCATCGTTCACCGCGATCTGAAGCCCGCCAACGTGATGGTGCTTTTTCGAGCCGGGCGACTCCTGCCCAAGCTGCTCGACTTCGGCATCGCCAAGAGCATGACCGCTCCGTCAGCGCCGAAGCGGGCCGTTGAGGGTGCACCAGAGCGCCTGACTCTGCTCGGTTCGCCCCGGTACATGGCTCCAGAACAATGGTTCAAGCCTGAGTCGGCCGGCCCTGCCTGTGACATCTACGCGTTGGGCATTCTGAGCTACGAAGTGTTGACGGGGCAACCCCCGTACGTGGGTGACGACCTCGAAGCGATTGCGCGCGCCCACGCGTCTGGCAGGCCTCCGGCGCTGCCTCCCGAGTTCCCGGCAGAGCTGAACTCGGTCATTGCGAAGGCGATGGCCAAACGACCCCCACAGCGCTTCGCCAACCCACTGGAGCTCGCCGCCGCTTTTCGTGGCGCCTCGGGCTTGGGGGTTGAGCTGGAGTCGTTGCCTCAGCTCAGCGAAGGCCTCAAAGAGAACCTGCTGAGCGAAGCGCCTCAGCCGCTGGCGGAGGCGGTCGCAAACCTCGAGGGAGCCAAGACGCCCCGTCGAGCGGTCGAGGCCTCGGGCATGGTCGTGCATGTGCTCTGCCGCTACCTCGGCCTTCTCTCGCTTGCAGCTCGGGCTCGGGTGGGCCCCGGCGGCCTCAGCGACGCCCCCGAGGTGGGCGCTCTGCTGGCCCTGCTGCGCAGCCACGGCTTGAGCGATCTTCAGTGGCTTGTGCTGGCCGCGCACTTGGTCGTGCCTTTTGGGAGCAAGCGTGAGGCCCACCCCTTGCCGGAGTTGGTTCAGTTCTTCGTCGGTGAGGAGGGCCTGCCCGCGGTCACGGCGCTCGAGGCCGTCGCGGCGCTGCCACCTCTGGCGAAGACTGCCCCTGACACCGCGTGTCTGGAATACCTGAAGAAGGCAGTGCCCATGCTCGGGGCCGTGTTGGAGCGAATGTCGTTTCTCCTCGACTACGCGCTGGTGGTTCAGGCCGAGGGGCCCGAACGGTGGATGGGCGCTCGTCGTCTCGAGCGGTTGCCTGCGAGCTTGAACTCCCCCGCGCACAGGGGCGACGTGCTGCTGGTCGATGCAGTGGGCGCGTCGGTGCTCTCGCTGTTGCCTCTCATGCAGGCCATCGAGCCGAGCGCAGGGGCCGCCGCTGAGCTGTTTCTCCTCGAGGGGCCAGGTCGGCACGGCGCCAAGCTGATCGCCTTTCCTTCACCCTACGAGCGCCAAGATGAGTCGCTCTGGCTGTGGCTTGCCCAGCAAGGCCTCTTGCCAGTGTCGGTTGGCGAGACGACGACGGCCGACAAGGCGCCCTACAAGGGCTTGTCGACCTTTTCGACCGACGACGCAGACCACTACTTCGGGCGAGAACGAGAGGCTGAGGCCTTTGCCAACCGAATGCGACGCGAGGCGTTTCTGGCCGTCGTCGGCCCGTCGGGCA
>JANLPS010000138.1:0-20516 GCA_031367385.1 Archangium sp.
CCCACCCGAGGAACCCACCCGAGGAACCCACCCGAGGAACCGACCTCTCATGGTGAGCCTGTCGAACCACGAACCACGAACCACGAACCACGAACCACCCGCTGCCCTACCCCTCGGTCAACGCCGGAGGCAAACACGTCTGCACCGACTGCTGAGTCACCGACAGCGACACCTCGCACGTCCACGTCGCTGGGCAATCACTCGCCGAGGTGCACGCCTGCGTACAGATGTTCCCCGAATCTTTGCGAATGCACAGCCCGCTCTCGCACGCGGCCGGCCCGAATGAGCAACTGCTGCCCGACTTGCCTCCGCCATTGGGGAAGCACACCTCAACCGTCGTCGTGCTGCCAGGCGCAGTGGCCTTGCGGCAAGCAAACCCACCCGGGCACGCCCCGCCTGAGCACGTCACCGAGCACACCCGGGCAGTGCCCAGATCCAAACACGTGCCGCTCTGACAGGGCGAGCGACCCGGAGCGCAATCATCACCGAACAACCCACCCGTCGGAGAGCACACACCCGAGCCCGACTTCGGGCCATTCCCGCTCCGGTGGTCAGCCGAGCAGTCATAGCCGCTGGCCGAGGCCTCACAGCATCGAAACCGGCCATCATCGCACTGCGCATCGGCGGTGCACGGGTTCGAGCAGAATGAGTTGAGCCCAGCCGCGACACACAGGCCAGTCACACAGTCCTTCGCACCGGCACCCGAGCAATCATCGCCGAGCCGCTTGAGCCCGCTCTGGCACGTGCCCCGCTGCGGCATGCAGTACGAGCGCACCACGCCGGTCGGGTCAGTCACCGCCTTGCAAACGAACCCCACTCCGAATGACGCCGTGCACGCCGCGTCGTCAGCACACGGTGTCGAGCAGAACGACTCACCCCGAAACTCGCAGCTCGGGCAATTGTTCGTGATGCACCGGTTCTCTGAGAACCCACCGCCGCGGCAGTCATCATTGTCGCTGCACGACGCGCACATTCGGCCATCGGTGGCGGGCTGGCACTTGTTGTTCACGCACAGCTTGCCGACGCCGCACTGCGAGCGCTGCCCCACGTCAGTCGTGGCATCACAGTACCCGGTGCACGAATTCGAGTTCGGCACGCACTGAAAGGGCCCTCGCTCGGTACCGCCGGCATTCAGGGCCAAGTTCACGCACGAGAACCCGGTCGGGCACTCGGGGTTCTGAGCCGAGTCGAGCTTGGCCGGGTCGCAGCCAGCGGCAGGGCACACATTCTTCGCAGGGTTGCAGTCACGCCCGCAGAACCGCTCACCCGACACGACATTGCGCACGCACAAATCAGCGGGGCCACCGCACTCGTTGTCACCCTCGCAGCTGGTGCACAACCCGCGCCCCTGGTTGCAGGTCTCGCTGACCGGCACGCACTGCTTCACCAGCGAATTCAGCTTGCCCACCGGAGTGTCCTTGCAAGCAAACCCCGTCGGGCACTCGCCCGCCGCGCCGCACGCCGTGGTGCAGAACTGCTCACCAGATCCGATGGCCTTGAAGCACGCTCCGCCGCTCGGGCACTGCGACACGTCTTGGCAAGGGGAGCACAGCGACCGGCTCACGGCGATGTAGCAAGCGCCCGTCTCGGCATTGCACACGTGGCCAGCAGGGCAGTCGACTTCGGTCTTGCAACCGACCACAGCCCGGCAAATGCGCCCGTACCGGCCCGCGGCCTCGCATGTCGACCCCTGAGGGCAGTCGTCATTGCAGGTTCGGGTGCAGAACCCCGACTGGTCGTCGAGCGCCACACACAACCCGTTGGTGCACACCGTCGACGTATCGCCGGGCACGCACGCGGCGCCGTAGCCCAGGTGTACGCCGCCCGTGGCTCCGCACCCGGCCACAGACACGAGAAAGCCCACGGCAACCACTGTCGATGAAAACGTGGAGCGCATGGGCTTGCCCGAATGAACCAAGTGGAGAGCGTTACTTCTTCGCCGACTTCTTGGCCTTGTGCTCAGCGCGCAGAGCGAACTTCACCGCGGGCTTGACGACGACCATCGCCTCGTTGTGACCGGGGATGCCGCCCTTGACGAGAATCAGGTTCTTCTCAGGCATCACGTCGGCAACGACGAGGTTCTGAATGGTGACCTGCTCGACGCCGTAGTGACCGGGCAAGTGCTTGTTCGGGTACACGCGACCCGGCGTTTTACGCTGACCGATCGCGCCGGGGTGCTTGCGATACTCGTGGGTACCGTGGGTCTGACCGAAGCCGCGAAAGCCCCAGCGCTTGACGACGCCCTGGTAGCCGCGACCCTTGGTGATGCCGGTCACGTCGACCATCTGGCCCTTGGTGAACATCTCGGCCTTGACGGCTTCGCCGACGGTGAACTTCGCGAGCTCTTCAGCCGTGACGCGAAACTCTTTCAAGATGCGCTTCGCCTTCGCGCCAGCCTTCTTGAACGAGCCGATCTGGGCCTTGGTGAGGTGCTTCTCTTTCGCGTCTTGGAGGCCGATGACGACCGCGGTGTACTCGTCGGTCTCCATCGTGCGCTTGCCGACGACTTCGCACGAAGAAACGTCGATGACCGTGACGGGGATGACGTTGCCGTCGTCGCCAAAGATCTGCGTCATGCCTACTTTTTTACCGATGATGCCCTGCATGGTGTGCTCCTTCTCTCGCACGCGGCTTTCACCGGAGGTGCGGGGCGGTACGCCGCCGACGTTGTAAACGCTCCAAATGAGCGGGCTGCGCACCTAGCAGAAGGCCAAACCCGTCGCAACCACGCACTTCCCACGGTGCTCCCTCGCAGGGCCAAGCACCTCTCACGGTGAACCGGAGGCCCAGAATTCTCATGGTGAGCCTGTCGAACCACGAACCACGAACCACGCGAATGAATCGTTTCGAGACCTTATGACCGCGAAAGGCCCTACTCCGCCCGCATGGCATCGACCGGGTCCAGCCTCGCCGCGCGAGCCGCCGGGTAGATACCGAACACCACGCCGACCCCCGAGCTCATCGCCAGCGACACCACCACCGCCCACAGAGGCACCGCCGTGTACAACCCGAGCGCCCACCGCCCGAGCCCCGCCAACCCGAGCCCAAGCCCCAGCCCCAGCACGCCTCCAACCAACGCCAGCACCACCGCCTCGGTCGCGAACTGCAGCAAAATGCGCGACCTCCGCGCGCCCAAGGCCTTGCGAACTCCAATCTCTCGAGTTCGCTCAGTCACCGACACCAGCATGATGTTCAAAATACCGATGCCGCCCACCAGCAGTGACAGCAGGCACACCCCGAACGTCGCTGCGGTGATCACGTTCGACATGTCATTGAGCGACTTGGCCATCGACTCATTCGTCGAAGTCTCGAAGTCATTCTCAGCCGCGACGCCGAGCTGATGACGGGCGCGCATCAGCCGCTGCACTTCCTCCATCGCCTTGTCGGTCGAGTCTTTGTCTTTCGCCTGCACGTTGATCGACACGCTCCGGCGCTTGCCGTAGCCCGCCAAGAACGTGTTCATCGGTATCATCACCATGTTGTCGAGGTTGAAGAGGCCCAAGACCTTGCCCCGCCGGGTCAGCACCCCGACGACGGTGTAGGGCCGGTTCTTGAGCCGCACCTCCTGCCCCACTGGGTCGAGGGAGGGAAACAACCGGTCAGCGACATCGGGCCCGAGCACGACGACCGAGCGGCCATCGAGATCTTCCTGCTCGTTGAAGTACCGGCCCTTCGCCACATTCACGCCCGATGTGTCGGGGTAATCGGGCGTCGTGCCGTTGATGAACACATTGGCCTGCGTCTCGGTCTGCGCGGTCTTCACTTTCTGCGCCGGAGCCCAGCCCGCCGCGCTCGTTCGAATCACCGACGGGCAGTGCTCGAGAATCGCCCGCTTGTCATCGAGCGTGAGCGCCGGCCGCTTCGAGATCTTGTTCCAATTCATCGAGTTGCCGCCGCCGATGTGAAACCCCTGAGGCCACTTGTCGACGCGAAACACATTCGCACCGAGCTGCGACATGTCGTTGTTGACCTTGATGCGCAGCCCCTCGAGCAGGGCCATCATCACCATCACGGTCGAGACGCCGATCACGATGCCCAGCAATGTCAGCATCGTTCGCAGCGGGTGCGCGAAGAACGTGCCGAAGGCGAGGCGAAAGTTATCGAAGAACGCGCGAATCATTCTTGTCTCAACGCTTCAACCGGGTCGAGGCTCGCCGCGCGGGCTGCCGGCCAGATGCCGAACAGCAACCCCACCAACGCCGCGAACGACACGCCGAACACCACGGTCAACGGCTTCACCGTCGCCGCCAGCGGAGAGACCAGGCTGATGATCTTCGCGCCTCCAAGCCCCACGATGGTACCGAGCAGACCGCCGAGCGCCGAGACCACCATCGCCTCGAGCATGAACTGAATGATGATCGTGCGCTTGCGGGCTCCAAGCGCGCGACGAACGCCGATCTCGCGAGTTCGTTCACGCACCGAGACCAGCATGATGTTCATGATGCCGATGCCGCCGACCAGCAGCGTGATGAACCCGATGCCCACCGCGACGCCGAATAACGCGCCGGTCAGCTTCTGGTACGTCGAGGCCAGCTGATCAGGCTTGTTGATCGCGAAGTCATCAGGCTTCTCGGGCGGAGTCTGCCGGGCCCGCCGCAAGATCCCCGACATCTGATCCTCCGCCGCGCTCATGTCGTCAGGCGAGCGCACCTCGACGCCGATCGAGATGCTGCGGTGCCCCTTGAAGTACCCCTTGAACGTATTGAAGGGGATCATCACGGTGATGTCCTGGTCATTGTCGAGGATCTTCCCCTTGCGGCTGAGCACTCCGATGACCGTGAACGGCTTGTTCCCAATGCGAATCGACGCGCCGAGCGGGCTCGAGAGTGGAAACAGGGTGTCGGCGACGCCGGGGCCCAGCACCGCGACGTGGCTGCGGTTGTCGTTGTCGCTCTCAGACAAGAAGCGCCCCAGCGGAGTCTCGTAGCCACCCACTGACGCGTAGTCAGCCGTGGTGCCGGTGATGTCGATGAACGCCATTTCTTTGTCGAGAAACGACACGTCTTCGTTGTCGTCGAGCATCGGCACCACGCTCTTGCACAGCGTGCACTGCGAGCGCAGAGCGTCCATGTGCTCGAGCGTCAGGGGCTTGCGGTTTCGAAACTCCCACCAGTTGCCCATCTGCACCCAGGGCTGCTTCGAGATGTAAACCGACGAGCTGCCCAGGCTGGCCAGCTGCTTTTGAAAGCTCGTATCCATGCCCTGGGTGATGCCGAGAATCGCCAGCAGCGTCGCCACGCCGATGCCGATGCCCAGCGTGGTCAAGACGGTACGAAGCCGGTGATTGCGCAGCGACTTCACCGCGATCACGATGCCCTCGACGAAGTCGATTCGAAGGCTCATGCCGCGGTCGCTTTCTCGTACGCGATGTCAGGGCCCGGCCCGTCGCCGACGATCTTGCCGTCGCTCAAGCGCACCGCTCGCTGGCACCTCGCCGCGATCTTCGGCTCGTGCGTCACCAGCACGATGGTGTGCCCCTGGCCATGAAGCTCACTGAACAACCGAATGATCTCCTCGCCGGTCGTGCTGTCGAGGTTGCCGGTCGGTTCGTCGGCCAGCAGCAGCGATGGGTTCGAGGCCAGCGCGCGCGCGATCGCCACGCGTTGCCGCTGACCACCCGACAGCTCGGTGGGCTTGTGCGACATGCGCGACTCGAGTTTCACCTTGGTCAGCGCCTCGACTGCCAGGCGGCGGCGTTCTTTCGCGGGTATGCCCCGGTAGACGAGCGGCAGCTCGACGTTGGCCAGCGAGGTCTCTCGCGGCAACAGCTGAAAGTTCTGAAAGATGAACCCGATCTCTTGGTTGCGCACATCGGCGAGGGCGTCGTCGTCCATGTGTGACACGTCTTTGCCGTTCAAGCGGTACGTGCCGCGCGTCGGAGTGTCGAGGCACCCGATCACGTTCATCATCGTCGACTTGCCCGAGCCCGACTGCCCGACGATGGCGACCCACTCACCCTTGGTGATGCCCAGCGAGACGCCATTGAGCGCCTTCACCGTCTCGCCGCCCACCACGTATTCCCGGTAAATGTCGGTGAGCTCGATCAGCATCGCATCAACCCCTTTGTGGCCCGTGGCCGCCCTTAGCGCCGCCCTTACTCTCTTCGATGGGGTCGCCGTCTTTCAGGTCTTTGGCCAGCGTGCGGTACGGCCCCTCGACGATGTGCTCGCCTTCTTTGAGCCCCTCGAGAATCTCGACGTCGGTGTCAGAGGCGATGCCGGTGCGCACCCGGCGCAGCTGTACCTTGTTGTCGTCGCCGATCACGAACACGACCTTCGCGAACTGTTCACCCTTGGGAGCAGTCAGCACCTGCTTGCCCCCTTCAATCGACTCAGGCTTGTTGTCTTGCAGCATCGCCTCGGGGCGAACGGTCACGGCCTGCACCGGCACGATCACCGCGCTGTCACGTTGATCAGCGATGATCTTCACCTCGGCGCTCATGCCCGGCATCACCCCCGGAGGCCGCACCGACAGCGCGACCGTGACGGGGAAGCTGGTGGTCTCCTGCTCGGTGTTCGGGTTCTTGATCAACGCCTTCTGCGCGATCTCGACAACCGTGCCCTCGAAGGTCTGCCCCTCGAGCGCGTCGACCTTGATCTCCGACTTCTGGTCTTGCTTCAGGTGCACGACCTCGTGCTCACCGACCTCGATCTTGACCTCCATCAGCGCCAGGGCGGCGAGAGTCATCACGATGTCTTCGCTGAAATCAGAGCCGCGAACGCGCTCTCCGACCTCGCGGGTCACTTCGATCACCGACCCGTCGATGGGAGAGATCAAGGTGGTCTTCGATAAATTGTTGTTCGACTCATCGAGCGCCGCGCTGGCCTGAGCGGTGCGATCTTGCAGCGCCGCCACTCGGGCCTTGGCCGACGAGAGATCAGACTGCACCTTCTCAGACTCGGCCTTCGAGGCCATGCCCTTCTCGATCAGCCCGTCGATGCGCGCCAATTCACGGCTGAATCGGTCGACCTCGACCTGCGCCGTGGCCACGTCTGACTTCGCCGCGTTCATCGCCGAGTGGGCCTGCTTCACCGCCGCCTCGTAGCGCTGGCGATCGAGCTTGCCGAGCACCTGGCCCTTCTTCACCTTGTCGCCGACCTTCACGTCGAGCTCGATGAGGTCGCCCGAGAGGTTCGAGCTGATCTTCACCGTCGTCGCCGCTTGCACCTTGCCAGCGCCGGTCACCGTACGGGTGATTGGCCCGCGCTTGACCTCGCCTTTTTGCACCTCGGTCGCCGGCGGCGGTCGCTCTTTGAGCCCCGCCAGCGTCACCGCCACCAACCCCGCCACGATCACCGCGGCGATGAGACCTTTCCACCACGTCATGGCGTCCCCTCCAATGGGGCTCCCGAGACCCGCTGCAAGGCAGCGCGTGCGATTTCAATGTCGACCCGGCCTTGAAGCTGAGTCAGCTGTGCTTGTGTCACTTTGACCTGCGCATTGCGAACATCGATGTTCGAGCTGGCGCCAGCGTTGAACCGTTCGACTTCGACCGACAGCTGTTTCTCAGAGAGGCTGCGATTTTTCTCGGCCACGCCCGCGATGCGCACTTGGGTCTCGAGGGTTCGCAGCGTGCGGCGAATCTCTCCGTCGAGCTCTGCAAGCGCCTGCTTCTGCTGCGCTTCTGCCAACCGCACCTGCACCCGGGCCGCGTCCATCGCCGCGACCGTCGAGAACCCGGCGAACACGTTCCAATTGATGCCGACGCCGATGAACAACCCGTTCTGCTTGGTCGGGTCGGTGAAGAACGGGTCGGCGCTGGGCGAGTTGCGCGTGTACCCGCCCTGCAGCGAAACGGAGGGGAAGAAGTTCGACCGGGCCACGTCGACGCCCAACTCGTTGGCCCGAATCTGGGCCTCGAGCGCGCGAATCAGAGGGCGCTGGGTGCGCGCACCCTCGAGCAGCTTGTCACCCGTCGGAGCCGCCACCGGCACCACCTGCGGGTTCATCGTCGGAGGCACGACGGCCTCGATGTCTTCAGCCGGCCGCCCCAGCCACTCGAGCAGATCAACCTGCGCCGAGGCGATCGACTGCTCTTGCCGCATCGCCAGAATCTCGTCGTTGCCGAGGTTCACCTCGGCGTCGAGCACGTCGCGGTTGAGCCCACGGCCCGCCTCGAAGAGCGACTTGGCTCGCGCAAACTGGTCTTTGTCGCGCTCGATGCTCGACTTGAGCACCTTGAGCGTCACCTGCGCGCGCACCAGCTCGTAGAAGCGCCGCACCGCCTCGAGCTCGGAGGCCATCGCCTGCTCGGCGTACTGCCCCTTGGCCGCCTCTTCTTGCGAGGTCGCCTGGGCGATCTGATTCCACCAGCGGCCTCCGTCGTAGAGCAGCTGGGTGACGGTCACGCTCGCGTTGAAGTTGCCGTAGGTGACGATGGGGGTGTCGACGGCCTTCTGCTCGTAGACGATCTGCCCGGTCACAGGGTCAGCGGTGCACTGGCCTGCGGCGTCTTGCTTACACACTGTATTGATGCGCCGAGTCGGGCCGAAGTAGCTGACCTGGGCCCCAGCCGAGATGTCGACCCGGGGGAAGATCGCCGACTTCGCGCTCTTCTTGGTCGCCGCGGCGGTCTCGACGTTCAATTGAGACTGAATCGCCTGGAGGTTCGCCCTCGAGGCGGCGCGTACTTCGTCGATTGAGATCGGCGTGACCGCCAACAGCAGCAACAGCATCATGATGGGCCTCCAGAAGACATCAACCCCGGCACCCCGACGCTGATCGCGCCTGCCAGCAATGCGTAGACGAAAAGGCTCAGCGCCAAGGCCCGCCACGGCTTCATCTGCGTCGACGCCGCGAAGCCCATGGCCACCAACAGCACCGACCAGAGGTGAAAGAAGTTCACCGCACTCAGCGCCCGCTTCACCGGCTCGGAGTACGCACCCGAGAGCACGTCTTTGAGCGAGGCCGGCACCAGCGCCGTCGCTACGTCAGGGCTGAGAATCGGCTGCCGGGCCGCGGCGATCAAAATGACCAGCTTCAAGACGGCGATCGGCAGCAGCCCCACCGCGGCGGTCGTGAACACCGCTCCGAACGGGGCCTTGCGGCCGATGAGCCACGCCAACACCTTTAAGAGCACCGCCAGCCCCAGCACCAGCATCGGCATCGCGAACACGCCCACCGCGATGCTGACGACGAGCCCGATGCGCTCGCTCTGCTCAATCTCTTCGGTGATCTCGCGCTCGCTGGCCTTGGTGAGCTCACCGCTCTGCTGCATCTTGGGTATCACCACCCGCGATTGGTCGATGTGCGACGACAAAACGGCGCCCGAAGCGGCCGTCAGCGCGCCCAAAAGCAGCATGGGTATCAGCCACTTTCGAGCTTCGACCAGGCGAGGCATGGTGCCGACTGGTTCGAAGAGGGTTTTCAGTGAGAGTGCAAGGGTCTTGAACACGCGGGCCCGATAACGCTTCAGAACCAGAGCGATTTCAAGCTGCAAGACGATTCGAGGGAACCAAAGCGCCGCTGCCTGCCAGGGCACGCGCAGGGCCTGTTTCACCCTGTAGCAGAAAAATTGAGCCAACGATCTCGCGGGTGTACACCGTTCATCTGCCTCGTGCCGGGAGCCGCATCACATGGTCGACAGTACCGACTTCGCTCAAGTGGTGTCCGAAGCCGAGGACATCGCGCGCAGTGTCAACCAACGCCTGACCACTGCGCACGTCTTGCTCGCGATGTTCACCGTCGAGAACCGCGCGGCCCTGCTCCTCACCGAGCGCGGCATCAATGAAGACGTGTTGCTCGAGCTGCTGACCCAGGCGCCCAGCGAGCCTGAAGGCCTCGTCAAAGAGCTGCGCGAGAAGTCACGCGAGATGGCCGCCAGCGTCGGCTCGAGCGAGGCCGATTGCCTGCACGCGCTCATCGCGATGTCGCGGGTGCGCTGCGCCGCGCAAGACCTGCTCTTCAAGACGGGGCTCGATCTGACCGCCCTGCGCAACACCGCGCTCTCGTACTTCACCTCCGGCCGCATGCCCCGCCGGTTCATGCTCCAGCGCGAGATGCCCCCCGGCGTGCCCCGTGCCCCGACCGGTCGCCCCCTTGGGGCGCCTCCCCTGCCCTTCGCCCCGCCGCGCACCGCGGTGCTCTCGTCTTCGCCCCCGACGCCCAAGGCGGCGTCGCTCAAGCCCGGGCTGAGCATGAAAGACCTGGTCGACGACATCAGCGACGAAGAGATTCGCGAGCTGCAACAGGTCGAATTGCCCAAGGCGATACCACCTCCAGTGGCTCAGCCGAACGCGCCGACGCCCTTCTCGAAGTTCTCGCTCGACCCGCGCCAGTACCCGCTGCTGACCTCGCTCGGCAAAAACCTCACCCAGCTCGCCAAAGAGGGCAAGCTCGACCCCGTCGTCGGCCGCGCCAAGGAGATCGACGAGGCCATCGACATCTTGGGCAAGCGCCGCACGAACAACCCGTGCCTGGTCGGTGAGCCCGGAGTCGGCAAGACCGCCGTCGTTGAAGGCGTCGCCCAGCAACTCGCCACCCTGCGCGGCCCCTTGGCTGACCGCATGGTGCTCGAGCTCGACATGGCCACGCTCGTGGCGGGCACGCAGCTGCGCGGTTCGTTCAGCGAGCGCCTCAATGGGCTCAAAGACGAAGTGAAAAAAGCCGAGGGCCGGGTCATCGTCTTCATCGACGAGATTCACACCCTGATCGGCGCCGGCTCGACCGGAGACGGCCCGCAAGACGCCGCCAACGAGCTCAAAGCGGCGATGTCACGTGGTGAATTCCCCTGCATTGGCGCGACCACGCACGACGAGTACCGCAAGCACATTTCGAACGACCCCGCGCTCGAGCGCCGGTTCACGCCGGTCACGGTCAACGAGCCGTCGGTGCCCGAGACGGTCTACATTCTCAACGGCGTCGTCGCTCGCTATGCCGAGCACCACCACCTGACCTACCTGCCGGAGTCGCTGCAGGCAGCGGCGTCGCTCAGCTCGAAGTACATCACCGACCGGTTCTTGCCCGACAAGGCGATCAGCGTGCTCGACCTCGCCGGCTCGCGGGCGCGGCGTGAAGGCAAGAAGGTCGTCGAGCCCATCGACGTCGCCCGAGTCGTCGCGAAGATCGCGAATTTGCCCGAAGAGCGGTTGCTGCTGAATGACTCCGAGCGGCTGCTGCGGCTCGAGGCCGACTTGCGCCAGCGCGTGATTGGGCATGAAGACGTCATCGACCGCATCGCCAAGGTCATTCGCCGCAACTACGCCGGGTTCGCCAGCCGTCGCCCGATGGGCAGCTTCTTGTTCTTGGGCCCCACTGGAGTCGGCAAGACCGAGATGGCCCGCGGCCTCGCCGAGGTGCTCTTCGGCAACCGCGACGCGATGATTCGCCTCGACATGTCTGAGATGTCTGAAGGGCACGGCGTGTCGCGGTTGATCGGCGCTCCCGCGGGGTACGTCGGGTACGGAGACGGGGGCCAGCTCACCGAGCCCGTTCGCCGCAAGCCCTCATCGGTCGTCGTGCTCGATGAGATCGACAAGGCCAACCGCGAAGTGTTGCTGCTGCTGCTCCAGGTGCTCGAAGAGGGCCGGCTGACCGATGGCAAGGGTCGCCACATCGACTTCTCGAACACCGTCGTGATTCTCACCACCAACCTCGGCGCCGAAGCCTTCAGCCCGAAAGCCCGCTCCATGGGCTTCGGTGCGGCTGACCCGCTGACCAACGGCGAAGCGCAGGCATCTGACCTGGCGCGAAAAGCGCTGCCCCCCGAGCTGTGGAACCGAATCGACGAGCGCTGCGCGTTCAGACCGCTGCGGGAGATCGAGGTCGCGCAGATCGCGAATCTGCTGCTCGCCGAGTCGAGCAAGCGGCTCCAGAGCGAGAAGGGCATCGAGTACACCGCGACCGAAGATGTGGTGACGCACCTGCTCAAGAGCGGCGGCTTCGACCCCTCTCTGGGCGCGCGGCCGATGCGCCAAACCGTGCAGCGGCTGGTCGAGGGGCCCCTGGCAGAACGAATCTTGGCCGGAGACTTCGAGCAGGGCGATCACGTGCGGGTCGAGCTGGCTGCAGGGCAGCTGCAATTCACCCGGCAATAGCGCAAAGCCTCGAAGTTACGGCGCTTTCTGGTCGGCAAGCGGTCGAAAATGCCGCCAACGACGAGCGTTCAGCTGCAATTCGACCGGCAATAGGCGATAGACGTGGGCACGCATGCCCCCGCGCACCTCTCGCAAAGCGAAGCCCCCCATTGTCATCGTCGGCTTCGGCCGGGTTGGCGGGGCCATCGCGCTCGGCCTCAAGCTGGCGCAGTGGCCGGTGTCGGTGCTCCCTCGCTCGGGTGAGTCTGTTCGACGCGCCGCGGCGATGCGCATACCGCTCGCTGATCACGATGCGCTGAAGGCGGCCTCGTTCTGTTTTCTGGCCGTGCCCGACGCCGCAGTCGCCTCGGTCGCAGAGCTCATCGAAGACGATCTGGGCTCATCGACCACGCTCGTGCATTGCTCGGGAGCGCTGCCCCTGACCGCGCTCGGCAGTCGACCGACGCGCTCGGGCCGGGCGGTGGGGTCGTTTCACCCGCTCGCGGCGATCTCAGATTCACACGTCTCGCTGGCAGGTCACGCGGTGGCGATCGCATGCACCAACAAGGCGCAGCTCGCGCAGCTCGAGAAGGTGGCCACCGCGCTGGCGCTCAAGCCGATTGAAGTGCCCGAGACCGGCCGCGCCGCCTACCACGCAGGAGCGGTCATGAGCGCCGGGTTGGTCGTCGCCCTCGCCGATGCCGCTGCTGCCGCGTTTCAGCACGCGGGTTTGAACCATGAAGAGGCGTTGACCGCGCTGTTGCCCTTGATGCGCTCAGCGCTGAGCGGCGTCGAGCATTGGGGCGTCGAGAAGGGCCTCACCGGGCCCATCGTGCGCGGCGACGTCGCCGTCGTTCAGGCGCACCTCGATGCGCTGCCGGCCGATTTGGGCAGTATTTATCGCCTGTTATCGCGTCGGGCCCTGAAGCTGGCGAAGAAGCTGCCGCCCGAGACCCGGTTGGCGCTCGAGCGAATTCTCGCCTGACGGAAAAAGGGGACAGGCTGGTTTGATTTCACCGGCTCGTCCTGCTGAACCGAGTCGAAATCAAACCAGCCTGTCCCCTTTTTCCTGCGCAACTCGTCTGAACGAGAGGTGTTCGAGGGTCATGCGAAAAACCCTGCCCTGGTTCTGTCTGGCGCTCACTGCGTGCGGCGCCCCCGCCACGACGGGCGCGAGCGACGCGCAGGTCATCTTCGTCGCCGATGCGGGCTCGACGCCCGGCGCCGACTCCGGCACTCCGGTCGCCGATGCAGGCGCCGCCGCTCCTGACGCTGGTCAGCAGCCTGTCACCGACGCTGGCTCCACCGCCGATGCAGGTGCATCGCTCCCTACCGACGCGGGCACGCCCGGCCCAATCGTCTGCGTAGCGAGAACGCGACCTCGGTCGCTCACACCACTCACCCGCTCGTGTACGGCGTCGCGGGGTCACTCACCGTCGTCAAAGACTCGACCCTGGCAAACCCCGAATGGCCCGGGCACCCGATCACCGTGTACCGGACCAGCGGTACGGCGGCATACCCGGTGCTCTTCTACTCGCACGCCTTCGGCGGCACTGACCCCACGCACGTCGAAGCGATGTTCAACCGCCTCGCGAGCAACGGCTTCAACATCGTCTTCGTGCCGTACCAGAGCAACGACCGCCTGCAGCAGTACAAGCAACTCTGGGTCGGCTTCACCACCGCCGTCGCGAGCTACGGGGCGAAGTTCGATCTGACCCACGTCGGCTTCTTCGGGCACTCCTTCGGTGGCGGAGCGACCCCTGAAATGGCCCGCCGAGCCTTCGGAGCCCCCACTCAAAACGGCCTGGGCACCGCCTGGGGCAGCGCGGGCCGCTTCATGTTCATCATGGCGCCCTGGTACTCGTACCCGAACATCGCCAACCCCACCGTCGGCAACGACGACTTTCATCAACTGCCCGACGACGTGAAGACGGTGATTCAGCTCTACGCCGACGATGACATCAACGATCACCGCATCGCCTTGAACGACATCTGGGCCAAGCTCCCCAGCACGCTCACCGACAAGGGCTTTCAAATGGTGCCCAGCGATGCCTGCGGTAGCGAAGCGCTCAACGCGGGCCACACCACGCCGGCGACGTACAACGACGGCACGGGGTCTCCGGGCGGCCCCGGCACCGGCAACAACGATCACGACGAGTGGGCCACCGCACGCCGCATTCACGCACTCGCCGCGTATGCCTTCGAGGGCTCATTGGCCGGCAAGGCGCTCGCGTACCCGAAGACCACCGACGAGCTCAGCCTCGGCAATTGGTCAGGCGTCTGTGCAGACCGCCCCGTGATGCCCCTTCAGGCCTCGACCACCGGGCTCATCACCACCACCTGCGGCGGCAAGGGCACCGGCAACTACGTCTTCACCTACTCGGCCACTGGGCATTGCTCCAACTCGGTGACCGGCTCCGGTGGCTCGCCTCCCTGCCGGTAGGTCAGCGCTGACCGTCGTCGAAGGGGTCGACCCGATCGAAGCGAACCGTGCGCCCTTCGCGCGTCGCACTCGCGAACCCGCCAACCCACATCAGCCAGGCCAGCCCGAACATCATCACCCCGAAATAGTTCAGCACGATGCCATCGGTGGTCGGCTCACCCACGATGAGCCGCGCCCAACGACACCGGGAGCCGCCAGTAGGCAAGGCCCGTCGCAGCGGAAATCGCACCGAACACCAGCCAGTCACGCATGGCCGAACGGTCTACCCCGGCCGGCGAATTGCATCGAGGCGTTGATCTTCGAGCCAACCACGTCTAAGAGCCCCAGCTCGCCTCTTTTTCAGGAGTTCCCATGGCCCGCGTAACAGTCGAAGACGCCCTTCCCCACGTCGACAACCGCTTTGCTCTCGTGCTGCTTGGCGCCAAGCGAGCTCGCCAGATCATGGCCGGCGCCCGCGCGATGGTCGACCACTCGAAGAACAAGCCCTGCGTGCTCTCATTGCGTGAAATCGCCACCGGCCGAGTGAAGTTCGACCGCGACGTTCGCCAAGCACTCACTGGCAAGTTCGACCCGACTCCGGCGGCGCAGAGCTAAGCGGTTTTCTTTTCAGCTCGAGTCGTTCGAAAGCCCAGGCACCCCTGGGCTTTTTCATTTGGTGCGCGAGAAGTACTGCAGCTTGGCCTCGGCGCCGAGCCGGTACGCGTGCCGCAGCTCTCCCAAAAGGTTCTCGAGCTGCCCTTCACGCACCATCTTCATCAACCGCCCCACGTAGGTCTGCGCCAGACGGTTGGCCTCGACGTAGCGCCACCGCTCATCGGCCGAGAGCAGCTCGTTGAAACGAACGCGCTCGAACAGGGTGCCGACCAGGCTCTTGGCCCAGGTCGCTCCATCGCGGCCCCAACGCATCAACAGGCAAATGGCGAACTTGTCGACCTCGGCTTGCGCCTCGAGCTCGAGCAACGAGACGGTGCGCTCGAGCCGCGCGGTCTGGGTCACGTAGACGAAGTGCGAGACCCCCTCGGCGACCTCGCAGAAAGCACCCAGCGCGTCATCGAGCAAGTCGTTCGGAGCACCCTCGAACGAGGTCACCCGCTTCAGCATCTCAGGGTCTAAGTAGAGCGCCAGGTCGAGGTTGTCGCCGTCGTGGCTGACCAGCAGCTCTTCGCGATTTCGCCCGGTGCCACCGAGCGCCTTCGCAGTCTCGAAGTCGACCAGAAAATCACGCGCCCGGTACTCGCAGCGCAGGCCGTAGATGGCTTCAAGATGCTCTTGAATGCGGTCGAGCACTAGTTGGGCAGCAGCTTGGTGGGCCCGAGAATGCCGCTGTCGATCAGCACCGCTTCGAGCCGGCCGTTGCCGCTGCGCGACCACGACTCGAAGACCTTCACCTGGCCCTGCGGGCCCGAGGCGCACAACCCGCGCGCCGCGATCTCGCCCAGCACCTCGACCAGCGTCGAAAATTTCTGATTGAGCTCGTGGTAGACGGCCGAGAACGAGCTCGAGCTCGAGAGCTGCGCGATGGTGCCGTAGGCGCTGCGGCCCATCTGCTCGTAGTACTCCGGGCCGACCACGCGGTCGTTGAGCGAGGCCCGAAAGTAGCCGGCCGAGAAGAGCGAGACGTCGCCCAGCTGACGGAGGGTGCGAATCTTTTCGTCGCGGTCTTGCTGGAGCGCCCGGTGGTAGAGCACGGCCAGCGCCTCCATCTCGCGGCGGCCGTCGGTCTCTTTGGTGAAAAGCTTCTCGGCGGTGGCGTACTCGGAGAGCAGATTCACCATGTAGAACTCAGTCACCTCTTCGAGCGTGACCCGTTGCCGCTTGATGACGTCTTCGAGCAGAAGCTTGAAAAACTCTTTGAGCGAACCACTGAGAACGAGCTGACTCATGACGACGTGCCTCCGTGCAACGACAAGCACCGATGCTATCGACACACCCCGGTTTTAACAAAATTCCCGAGTCGTTTCATGAATTTACGCTGGCGCTCGCGAGCAGAGAGCGCCAGCCGGAGGCCTCCCGGACCGTTGGCACTCGACCAGGTCGACTGCCAATCTGACCTTGACCTCGAGGGGGCGATGGTTAAATAGGAGCGCGTTGTCTTGGCACTCGCCGAACCAGAGTGCCAGTTTCCACAAACCAGCAGCACCTAGGAGCCTCGAACCATGAAGATTCGTCCCCTGCAGGATCGACTGATCGTCAAGCGCGTCACTGAAGAGAACAAGACCAAGGGCGGCATCATCATCCCCGACTCGGCCAAAGAGAAGCCTCTCGAGGCGAAGGTCGTCGCGGTCGGTAACGGCAAGATCCTCGAAGACGGCAAGATCCGCGCGATGGACATCAAGGCCGGCGACACCATTTTGTTCTCGAAGTACGCGGGCACCGAAATCAAGATCGAGGGCGAAGATCACCTCATCCTCCGCGAAGAAGACGTGCTCGGCATCATCGAGAAGTGATCGCTTCTTCAACCCCACCTTTTCCAAGGAACCCAATAATCCATGTCAGCTAAAGACATTATTTTCGACACCAAAGCCCGCGACGCGATTCTGCGTGGCGTCAACACCCTCGCCGACGCAGTCAAGGTCACCCTGGGGCCCAAGGGCCGCAACGTGGTGATTGAGAAGTCGTTCGGCTCACCCACCATCACCAAAGACGGCGTGACGGTTGCCAAAGAGATCGAGCTCGAGAACCGCTTCGAGAACATGGGCGCCCAGATGGTCAAAGAGGTCGCTTCAAAGACCTCTGACGTCGCCGGCGACGGCACCACCACCGCGACCGTGCTCGCGCAGGCCATCTTTCGCGAGGGCAGCAAGCTCGTCGCGGCCGGCCACAACCCGATGGAGATCAAGCGCGGCATCGACAAGGCCGTCGCGATCATCGTCGAAGAGCTCAAGAAGCTCAGCAAGCCCACCCAGGGCAAGAAAGACATCGCGCAAGTTGGCACCATCTCGGCCAACGGCGACTCGACCATCGGCAACATCATCGCCGAAGCGATGGACAAGGTCGGCAAAGAGGGCGTGATCACGGTTGAAGAGGCCAAGGGCCTCGAGACCGAGCTCGACGTCGTCGAAGGTATGCAGTTCGACCGCGGCTACCTCTCGCCGTACTTCGTGACCAACCCCGATCGCATGGAGGTCGAGCTCCAGGACCCCTTCATTCTCATCTATGAGAAGAAGATCTCCTCGATGAAAGACCTGCTCCCGTTGCTCGAGCAGGTTGCTCGCTCGGGCAAGCCCTTGTTGATCGTCGCCGAAGAAGTCGAAGGCGAAGCCCTTGCCACCCTCGTGGTGAACAAGATTCGTGGCGTGCTCAACGTGTGCGCAGTCAAGGCCCCTGGCTTCGGAGATCGCCGAAAGGCCATGCTCGAAGACATCGCCACCTTGACCGGCGGCAAGATGGTCGCCGAAGACTTGGGCCTCAAGCTCGAGAACCTGACGCTGACCGACTTGGGTCGTGCGAAGCGCGTGAAGATCGACAAAGACAACTCGACGATCATCGACGGCGCCGGTGCCCAGAAAGACATCGAAGCCCGCGTGAAGCAGATTCGTGCGCAGGTTGAAGACACCACCAGCGACTACGACCGCGAGAAGCTCCAGGAGCGTCTTGCCAAGTTGGTCGGCGGCGTGGCCGTCATCAACGTCGGTGCAGCCACCGAGACCGAGATGAAAGAGAAGAAGGCCCGCGTCGAAGACGCGCTCAACGCGACCCGCGCGGCCGTTGAAGAGGGCATCGTGCCTGGCGGCGGCGTGGCGTACATTCGCTGCCTCAAGGCCCTCGATGGCATGAAGGTCACCGCCGAAGAGAAGTTCGGCGTCGACATCATTCGCCGCTCGGTCGAAGAGCCCCTTCGCCAGATCGCCATGAACGGCGGCCTCGAAGGTTCGGTCATCGTGAACAAGGTCAAAGAGTCGACCGGTGCGGTTGGCTTCAACGCCGCCACGGGCGTGTTCGAAGACTTGATCGCGGCTGGCGTCATTGACCCTGCCAAGGTCTCGCGCTGCGCACTGCAGAACGCGGCCTCGGTCAGCTCGCTGATGCTGACCACCGAAGCGATGATCGCCGATCGTCCCAAAGACGACGACAAGGGCGGCGCTCCTGCCGGCGGCGGTATGGGCGGCATGGGCGGTATGGGCATGTAATTCAGCCCTCACCGGGTTGAAGCTTGAAGCGGCCTCCAGCACCTTTACGGTACTGGGGGCCGTTTCGTTTTGACGGGGTGCAGAACGATGAAGCCGCCCGGGTACTCGGTGAACGGGCGAAGCTTCTTCCAGTCTTCGAGCCAGCGAGTGAAGTCGGCGCCCTCGTGCGGCCAGGTGTCGAGCAGCGGGTTGACCACCACCGTGATGTCGCTTGGGTCGATGCAGAGCCCGGTCTCGAACATCGGCATCAGGCGGGCGTCGACTCCCAGGTGGGGGAAGAGAATGTTCTGCGCGCACACGGTGGCGTCATTCGCGATCGCCGCTTTGACCTGCTCGAACCCGCTCAGCCGCTCGCGGTCGACCGGCACCGCGCGGCCATAGCCTCCCCAGAACAGGGGCAAGGTGAGCAGGCTGAGCACCACCCCGGTTCGGGCCTTCGGGTGGCGCTGCCAGACCTCGAGCGCGCCGAAGAGCATGAAGGGCACGAGCGGCACCGGGTAATACGCGCTGAAGTCGTGCATCAGCTCGTAGGTGGCGGCCCCCAGGAGCAGCAGCATGGGCGCCATCGCGAACACCGCCCGAACCGAGCGAAAGGGTACGAAGAGCGCGGGCACCGCCAACGTCCACCACCCGGAGGTGAGCACCCTGCGCGCCACGAACAGTGGGTGGCGGAGCATGCCGAGCGCTACGCCGGGCAGCGTGTCGCCGAGCTCACTCCAGAAGCCCGTGTAGAGCGGTGGGTGGCCGAGCAGCGCGGGCTGGAGCAGGCGCAGGTAGACGCCGAGCCACAGCAGTGAGGTGACGGCGACGGTGAGGGCCTCGCGCCACCGGGCCCGCTCGAGGAGTGCGGCCCCGAGCGCGAACGACGCGAGGAACAACGTGGTGTCTTCTTTCGAGAACCACAGGCCGAGCATGGCGCCGGCCCAGAGCCAGCGGCGCCTCTCGACCCAGCCGACCAGAAACCAAGCGGTGAGCACCGGTATGAAGCTCTCGATGCGAAAGCCGCTGTTGAGCAACTTGCCGAACCAGGGGTTCGCGAGCCACGCCACCATCGCGATGAGCTCGAGGCCTCCGTGCGGGTGGCCTCCGTTCGCCCAGCGGGCCAGTCGCCTGATGGGGAACAGGCCCGCCCAGATCAAGGTCGCGCCAGCGAGCAGCAAGACCCAGGGCGACTCGATCAGCGCGTGAAGCGGCACCAGCAGCAGCATCAGAAAGGTCGAGTGCACGCCGAAGTGGTTGACCTCGTAGATGCGCGAGTAGCCGAAGTGGCCCTGGTGGGTGCTGCCGACCTGCCACTCGAAGATGCTGAAATCGACGCCGTTGATCTCGAAGGCCAGAAAGTGCGTCGCCCCGCAGGTGAGGGCCCAGAGCCAGGCGGCGGTGGCGAACGCGGCGAACGAAGCCCGTGAGAGCGGCGCGGCCAGTGCTTCGGGCCTTCGGAGCCACCAGAGCGCGGTGAGCACCGCCAGGCCGATGTCGGTGTAGCGAAATGCCGCGTGGTCTCCCACCAGGGGGCCCCCAACGGCCGCGAGCAGCAACAGGCCCGCACAGGCCCAGGCCGCTCGGGTCGTCACGGGCGCTGCGGGGGGTGACGACACGTGCGCGGCACCAGTCTCGGGGCTACAACTCCGGGCATGAAAAAGGTCACTGTCTACACCACCAACTATTGCCCGTACTGCCGACAGGCCGAGCGCTTTTTGACTGAGAAGGGCGTCACGTTCCAGAACATCGACGTGACCGACGATGACGAGCTGCGCACCAAGCTGGTCGAGCTCAGCGGGGGCCGAAAAACGGTGCCCCAGATCTTCATCGGCGATGAGCCCATCGGCGGGTACTCCGACATGATGGACCTGCACCGGGGTGGGTATTTGTTACCCAAGCTCGAGCTTGCCTGACATTCGTCATTGAGTGCGGGTTTTGGCCCCGCAA
>JANLPS010000419.1:0-26621 GCA_031367385.1 Archangium sp.
GGAGATCGCGGTCAGCATCACCGGGTCCCAATTGATGAGCTTGTTCGCGCGGTAAATCAGCCCGTCTTGGTACAGCTTGATGAACACCTCTTTGACGGCCTCAGAGACCCCCGCGTCCATCGTGAAGCGCTCGCGTGACCAATCGAGCGACGCGCCGAGCACCTTGTGCTGCTCGCCGATGCGGGCTCCGTACTTCGCCTTCCACTCCCAGACGCGCTCGAGAAACGCCTCGCGGCCCAGGTCGTGCCGCGACTTCTTCTCGGTCTTCATCAGCTCCTTCTCGACCATCATCTGCGTCGCGATGCCGGCGTGATCGGTGCCCGGCAGCCACAGGCAGTTGAACCCGCTCATCCGCTTCCACCGAATGAGCACGTCTTGAATCGTGGCCGTCAACGCATGGCCCAGGTGCAGCGACCCCGTCACGTTGGGAGGCGGCAAGACGATCGAGAACGGGGGCTTCTTCGAGCCCAGCTCGGGGGTGAAATAGCCGCGGTCGAGCCACAGCGGGTACCACTTGGCTTCAACTTCGGTCGGCTCGTACGACTTCGACAACTCAGTCATGACTCTCTCTTCATCCGCCCACTCTCATGGTGAGCCTGTCGAACCACGAACCACGAACCACGAACCACGAACCACGCAACAACGGCGGCCACTCTGAACAGGAGCGACCGCCGCCGACAATGAAAAACTTCAGGAGATTGACGGGCTTACGAGAGGCCTTTGGTATCTCGTTCTTTAATCAACCGCTCGAGCTCTTCGCGAATGATCGTCTCGGCGAGCTGAGGCACGACCTCCCAGGCGATCTTCTCGATCACTTCTTTCGACGCCCTCGACAGCGCGTCGCGAAGCATCGCCTCGCCACCATCGCGGCGCGGGCCATCGTCGAGCGACAATGACTCGTGCTGCATCGGGCGCTGCTGCTGCGGCTGCATCGGGCGCGGCAACCCCGGCCCCGGAGCGGCCCCTAACCCGAACGGGTCTCTTCGCTGACCCGGCACGCCCCCACCCGGCAACGGCGCCGAGTTCGGCGGCCGGGGGAAACCCTGACCCGGCGGCGGCATGCCCGGCCCTGGAGGTCGCATCATGCCCGGCCCCGGAGGCCCCGGCGGTCGCATACCCGGCGGCGGCATACCCTGCCCCGGCATGCCCGGCCCCGGGGGACCCGGCGGTCGCATGCCCGGCGGCGGCATGCCCGGCCCAGGAGGCCCCGGCGGTCGCATCATGCCCGGCTGCGGCGGCTGCCCGGGGCCCGGCGGTCTCATGCCCGGAGGCCCCATGCCCTGCGGCGGCGGCGGCCCACCCGGCGGCCTCGGCTGCATCGGGTTCGGGGCCGAGGGCACTCCCATCGGCCGGGCCAAACCCGGCTGCGTGCCTTGAGGAATACCGGCCGGCGGTCGCGAAACGGCCGGCGGCGGCGCAGGAGCGGCCGCAACCGTCGACGTCGTCGACACCGTGCCATAGCCCGTGGGTATCGCAGAAGTGCCTGCGATGCCGACCAGGCCCTTGACCCGGTCGAGAAAAATCGTGCTGTCGAAGGGCTTCTGCAAATGCGAATTCGCCCCGACGCTGCGCGCACGACCCTCATCGAAGGGCTCGAACGTGCCGGCCAACAACACCACCGGTATCGAGCTGGTCGAGGGGTCTTGCTTGAGCGCCTCGCACACCTCGTACCCGTTCTTGCCCGGCATCATGCAGTCGGCGAGCACCAAGTCGGGCCGCATCTCGCGCGCCTTGTTGATGGCGTCGAGGCCGTTGTCGACCATCGTCGTCGTGAAGTCTTCGGTGGCGAACAGCATTGCGATCACCTTGCGAATGGTGACCGAATCGTCAGCAACCAGTACGGTTTTGGGCATGCGCTTCTTTCCGTCGAATCTTCAAAAAGGTGAAAGAACGGCGCGAGCTTAGGAGCCGCCCCCAAACGCAATCAAGAAAACATGCGCATCGGGTCGAGCACGGTCACGCCCTCCAGTGCCCGGGTCACCCCATCAGCCCTGCGCGCACACACACCGACACCGCCGTCGCCCAGGTCCAGCAACACGATCAGCGGTTCTGGCTCGACTCCTGTCAGCGAGAACACGGGGCTCAACAGGCCACCGTGATGCACCACCCCCACGAAGGCACCTCGCCCGGGCGCACGGTTGAACGCCGGCCCCCGAGCGATCACCTGCTTCACCAACGGGAGCGGAATGCCGAAGCGTTGCTCGCCCGATTCGAAGACCAGACATGGCGCTGACCCGTCGGAGGTCACGATTTCTGGCCGGCGCAACTGCTTGGGCAGCCCGCGAGACACCGCGTCAGCGTCGAGCTCGAAGCACAGCCGGTCATCGAGCAACAACGTGCCTCGCACCGCAGGAGACAACAGCGGTATCAATCGCCTCGGCAGCGAGCTGGTCGGCAGGGCATTGCCGTCGAACACGCCATCGACCAACCCCACTCGAACCGCCAGCGTCGGGCTGCTGTCGAGCACCAACGCCGTCGCCAGGTCGACGCCTGGAGCGCCTCCCAAGACCGACGGCAGATCACGCAGCGCCAGGTTGCCGTGCAACGTCTGCTCACCCGCCTCGGGCCGGGCCACCTCGAGCACCCGTACTGCCTCCAGCGCGTAGCGGGTGCCGACGGCTTCGAAAAAGACACACAGCCGCCGCGGGTCGGTCTCCACGGCCGAGAAGCTCGCTCGCCCGTTGCGCGCTGACAAGCAATCACCTTAAGGAGCCGTGCTTCTCAAATGGCCTCACGACTCAAGAACATCGCGCGTGAGCTGGCCCAACGGGCCTTGCGCACCCCCCGGGTTCGCCAGCTCGCCGAACGCGCCGCCAGCTCGCTCGACACCGCGCTGATGCCGGCCTCGACCACCGATGATTTCTACGGGCGCGGGTACTTCGAGAAGACCGGCGCGAGCAGCGAGGGCAAGGTCAGCGGGTACCAGGGCAGCTATAGCCGCGAGTCATCGCACGCCGATGTGCTCGCCAGGGTGTTGCGCTCGCACTTCGCGCCGAAGCGCAGCCTCGAGGTGGGGTGCGCACGCGGGTACGTGGTCGAGGCCCTCCGTGAAGCCGGGGTCGATGCCTCCGGTTGCGACTACAGCGTATATGCCGTCAACACCGCCGCGCGCGGCGCCCGAGGCCATGTGGTCTCCGCTGACCTCACCCAGCGGCTGCCGTACCCCGACAAGCAGTTCGATCTGGTGTGCGCCTTCGAGACACTCGAGCACCTGCCTCCGACCGCCATTCCGCATGCGATCTCCGAGCTCGCGCGGGTCTCCACCGGGCACGTCGTCGCGACGATTCCGTCGTTCGGTCCGAACCCTCCGCTCCCATCAGGCTGGTTCGACGCGAAAATCAAAGGTGAACGCGACGCGCACTACCGCGCACTCGGTGAAGCCTACGAAGGCCCGATACCGTTCGATGATTTGGCCCGCGACGCGAATGGCGCCCCCATCGAAGGCCACCTCACGATCGCCTCGTTTTCATGGTGGGTGAAGCAGTTCGAGGCGGCGGGGCTGAAGCGCTGCCGGCAGATCGAGATCGACGTGTACGGCGAGCTTCAAGAAGTGAAGCTGGCCGGGCTCCTCGATTTCTACGCCTTTCGCCACGAAGTGTGACCCCAAACGCTGGCTCTGGTACGAACGGGCATGGCGCAGATTTTGTTGGTTGATGATGAGAAGGTCGCCCGTGCTCTCTACACCGACTTCTTGACCGGAGCGGGCCACTCGGTCACCCCCGTCTCATCTGCAGCCGAAGCCCACAAGGCGTTGGATACGCAGCGTTTTCAGGTGCTGGTCACCGATTTGATCTTGCCCCAGGGCGACGGCCTCGAGCTCTTTCAATCGGTCAAGGCCCGCTGCCCCGACATCGAGACCATCGTCATCACCGCGCTCGACAAGGTCGAGCCCGCCGTGCGCGCGATCAAGAGCGGCGCGTCTGATTATCTGGTCAAGCCGATCACGCCCGAGACCCTGGCTCACGCGGTCAACCGCGCGCTGACCCAGAGCTCGTTGCTCAAAGAGAACGAATCGCTGCGTCGGCACGTGGCGTTGCTCGAGGCCGGTCAACGCATCGCCACCACGCTCGACCGGGTGAAGCTGCTCGAAGCCGCCGGCAACTCCTTTTCGTCGATGTGCGGCGCCTCGGCCGTCGTGCTCTTCGTGCGCGAGAACGGTGCCCTCGCCCACGCGTCGCAGTACGGCATACCCGACGACGTCAAAGAGACGATGCAGGTGGCGACCGGCTCGGTGCTGCAGCTGGCCTCCGAAGTGGGCCGCAGTGGCCAGGAGATCGAGCTCACCCTGCCTGTCGGCTGGGAGAAAGCGTTTCTCGTGCCGGTCTACGAGAGCGAGCTGCTCCTCGGTGCAGTGTTGCTGCTCTACAGCGGTGACATCTCAACCGAAGGCGTGCTCGAGGCACCGTATTTGACTCGGCATTTCGCGCTCGGCCTCAAGAACCTGGGCAAGTTCACCGAGGTCGAAGACCTGGTCTACCTCGACGACCTCACGCACCTCTTCAACAGCCGATACCTCGAGGTGATTCTCAACAAAGAATTCAAGGCGACCGGCGAGAAGGCCTTCACCCTGCTCTTCACCGACTTGGACTATTTCAAGTCGATCAACGACACCCACGGTCACGTGGTCGGCTCGAAGTTGTTGGTCGAGGTCGCGCGCGTCTTGAAGAACTGCGTTCGCGACAACGACGTGGTTTGCCGGTGGGGCGGCGATGAGTACGTCGTGTTGCTGCGTGGCACCGATTCTGGCGGAGCCCTCAAGGTCGCCGAACGAATTCGCCGCTCAATCGAAGGCCACCGCTTTTTGGCGCGTGAAGGCTACGGCCTCACCATCACCACGTGCATCGGCATCGCCAGCTTCCCCGAGCATGCGACCGACAAGGGCACCCTGCTCGACTTCGCCGATCGCGCCATGTACCGAGGAAAAAAGGGCTCGCGCAACATCATCTACATGGCGGCGAAGGGGCTCGAAGCGACGCCATCAGCGCGGCACCAGGCCTACACCCCCCCGCCCCCCGCCAAGGAATGAGCACACCAAGAGAATACATCTCATGGTGAGCCTGTCGAACCACGAACCACGAACCACGACCCACGAACCACGAACCACCCCTACGCGGCCCGCCGCTCGCTCGGTCTCACCACGCGCTGCACGCGGGCCTCTCGTTTCCACACCGTCAAATCAACCGCTCTCTCGACCTCGAGACACAGCAACCGCTGCAGATCATCGACCGACGTCACCGCCGACCCGTTGACTTGCAGCAGCACATCATCCGCCTCGATGCCTCCCACCGCCGCGGGAGTTCCCACACCAATCTCCACCACCCGCACACCCTTCGCCTGCCCAATTCTCTCTGACAGCGCCGGAGCGAACGTCTCGTTCTTCGCCGCGATACCAATGAACCGCCGCCGCACCTCGCCGTGTCTGAGCAAGAGACCGGCGACCCACGACGCGGTGCTCGAAGGCACCGCGAACCCGATGCCCTGCGCCCAGGGCAGCATCGCGGTATTGATGCCCGCAACCTGCCCCCGCACGTTGAGCAACGGCCCCCCAGAATTTCCCGGGTTGATCGCCGCGTCGGTCTGAATCAACCCATCGAGCGTCGACCCGTCTTGCCCGGTTGGCAACCTCCGCTCGAGCGCGCTGACCACGCCCAACGACACGCTACGCTCGAAGCCATAGGGGTGACCCATCGCGATCACGACCTGACCGACCTTCACCTGGGCCGCCCCCGCCAATGGGAGCACGGTCAGATCATCACGGCCGCTTCGAACCACCGCCAAATCGGTCGCCGCGTCACGGCCAACGACCTCGCCCTCGGCGGTGCCTCCGTCGTGAAATCGAATTCGTACGTGCCCGGTGCCCTTCACCACGTGCGCGTTCGTGAGCACATACCCATCGTTGGTCAACGCGAACCCGGTGCCGTGGCCTCGTCGGTGCTCGAGCGCGACCACCCCCGGAGCAACGCGAGTCACCAGATTTTCGAGCTCATCAGAGAACAGATCGAGCGGGTTCACCTACTTGGCCCCGAGAACGACCTGCACGTGCTCCACTTTGCCGTTGCGGTACAGCTTGACCGGCACCGTCTGCCCGACGCGGTCCGCTCGCAGGTACGAGTACAGATCATGGAGCGTCTTCACCGAGTCGTCTCCCAGGTGAAGCACGGTGTCTCCGTAGAAGACCCCTGCTTTCTCAGCCGGGCCACCCGCCTCGACGCCGAGTACCAAGAGGCCGATCTCCTCGTCGGTGATGGTGCGAACCGCGTCAGGCAACTGCACCGGTTGCAGCGAAAGGCCCAAGTGACTCTGGCGAACCCGACCATGCGACTGCAGCTGCGCGACGACCTTCTTCAACGTCGTCGTGGGTATCGTCAGGCTCGTGCGCTGCGCCAAGGCGGTCGAGGTCATGCCCAGCACCCGGCCGTCGATGCCCACCAGCGCTCCGCCAGAGAACCCCGGCTGGTGCGGTGCGTCGGCCTCGAGCCATCGATCGATCTCTCCACCCCGAACCGAACGCCACGGCTTGCGGCCGACCGCGCTCACGATGCCGCTGGTCGCGCGAACCGTCTCGCCAGGTCGAGCGAGGAGCAGCGAGAGCTGCCCCACCTTCACCGACTCGCCGTCATTGAACGACGCCGCAGGCAACTCGCCATCAACCAGCTCGAGCAAAGCGATGTCGGTGGTCTGGTCGACGCCCTTCACCGTCGCCTTGAAGGTCGCATCACCGTTCGAGAGCATCACCGTCTGGTCTCCCTCGAGACCATGCGCGACGGTGATCACCTGCGTTTTCGACCATGCAATGCCGCTGACGGGCCTGCGCCGGCTGCCCTCGACGCGAACGACGCTCTTGCCAGTTGTTTCAACGACTGAAGACAGCGCCTCAGAAAATTCTGCTGCAGAGATGCCCATGTGTGTGGCCCCAAACGAAAAACCGGCGCCGCGAAATGTGGCGCCGGTTCTTCAAACGGTAGGAGCTGTCGTATTCCCGTGAATCAACCGAATGGCTAAAGCTTCAGCCGTCCGGCCAGGCACACATTGATTCTTTACAAATGAATGATGCCCATCTTCGCCGCGCGAACGACGGCTTCGACCCGCTTCTGCGCATTCATCTTCTGCAGAATCGAGTTCACGTGAAACTTGGCGGTGTGCTCGGAGATCTCCAGGCGAGCGGCGATTTGTTTGTTCGACAAGCCATCGGCCATCAAACCCAACACCTCGTGCTCTCGCTTGGTGAGCGTGTCTTCGGCCACATCGGTCGAGACCGTCACGCCCATGTTCGCCGGCCTCGCCGCCATCAGTTGTTCGATGAACGCCGAGTCGACGACCGCCACTGATTCGTGAATCGCCAGCAACGCCGCCGCAATCGCCAACGGTGAGCTCGTGCGCAAAATCGCGCCCGCCGCACCGGCCGCCATCGCTTCAGCGGCATGCCCCGGCGAGACCAGCGCCAGAATCGGCCGGTCGAGCTGCAACGAACGAATCGACTCGAGCGCTGCCGTCGGGTTCTGGGTCACGTCGACCAAGATCACATCTGCCTGAGTCACGCGGGCCGAAATTTCGAGGCTCGTTTCGACAGGGCTAAGAATGAGAGACTCCGTCTGAGCGGCCAGCGCATCAACGAGCGCATGGTCAGCTTGAACGGCAACTTTGAGCAGCATCGTTTTCGGTGGAAGTCCTTGCATGATTCCTCAGAGGTAACGCACAAACAGTCAGGTGCAACATTCAACGCTCATCAACAACACTGGTACGCGTGAAAGCCGAACGTCGTTTCTGCAGAAACGTTAAGCAGTGAACGAATGCTCGATTTGGTGCTCGTCGGCGGGGGTCTCGCAAACGGCTTGATTGCGTGGCGATTGCGCCAACTGCGGCCTGAGCTTTCTTTCGTCGTTCTCGAAGCGGGTGCAATTGCAGGGGGCAATCACACCTGGAGCTTTCACGGCACTGATGTCACCCAATCCCAGATGTCGTGGCTCTGGGTCTTGGTCTCGAAGTCGTGGCCATCACACGACATTCTCTTCACCTCGTTGAACCGCAGTGTTGGCGGTGGGTACCACTCGATTCGCAGTGAAGATTTCCACTGGAAGCTCAAAGAAGCGCTCGGCGAGCGACTCGTGCTCAAGGCACAAGCCGTCGACGTCTCTGCCACGCAGGTCAGGCTGTCGAATGGAGAAATTCTCCAAGCGAAAGCGGTAATTGACGGGCGCGGGCCCTCAACCCCTGTGTACCCGGTGGGATTTCAAAAATTCGTCGGTCTCGACGTCGAGCTCGATTCGCCGCACGGTCTCGAGGTGCCGCTGCTGATGGACGCGCGTGTGACGCAGCACGACGCGTTTCGTTTCATGTACTTGCTGCCGTGGGACGACCGCCGGCTGCTGGTTGAAGACACCTATTACGCAGATGATTCGACGCTCGATGTTTTGCTTCTGAAGGGCCGCATCGCCGAATACCTCGCCGAGCGTGGCTTCACCGTTCGCCAGGTGCTTCGCGAAGAGGCCGCGGCGCTGCCGATACCGTTGGGGGGCGAGGCGCCTCGCTTCGACCACCCGACGAGTGGCGTCGCGTCGGGCCTGTACCACGCGACGACTGGCTACTCGCTGCCGATGGCCGTTGATTTGGCTGAAGAATTGGCGACCCGTGATGACCTGTCGGCGAGCTCGCTGACCCCGTGGCTTCAAGCCCGCGCCGAGCGGCATTGGGCGACCGGGGCCTTCTTCAGGTTGCTCAACCGCATGCTCTTTCGTGGCGCCAAGCCCGACGAGCGGGTGAAGATCTTCGAGTCGTTCTACCAACACGATGAAGCGCTGATCGCTCGGTTCTACGCCGGTACGCTGACGCCGCTCGACATGCTGACCGTGCTCAAGCGAGGCGCCTCGACGGTGCCGCCGCTCCGCGCCATTCGTGCAGCGTTCGGGGCCAAAAGCCGTTAAAACCCGCGCCCATGCCCGACGGGACGCATCACTCCTTTTGCCGAATTTGCGAAGCGTTGTGCGGGCTTGAAGTGACCGTGGCCGACAACAAGGTCGTCGCGGTCAAGCCAGACGCCGCGCACGTGGCGACCCGAGGCTTCAGCTGCCCCAAGGGCCTCAAGCAGGCCAAGATGTACGACTCGCCTGACCGTCTCCACGCGCCTGAAAAGCGGGTCGGTGACCGCTGGGAGCGCATCTCGTGGGAGCAAGCCCTCTCTGAAATCGGCGCCAAGGTCGCCTCGCTGCGTAAAGACAAAGGCCCTGATTCAATCGCCATGTACGTCGGCACCGCTGCGGGCTTCGGCGTGCTGCACCCGGTCTTCGCGCAGGGGTTCATGACCGCGGTGGGCTCGAAGTCGATGTACGCCTCAGCCACTCAAGACTGCTCAAACAAGTTCGCGGTCGCCAAAGAACTGTACGGCTTTCCCTTCACGCAGCCTTTTCCTGACCTCGATCACACCGAGTGTCTGATCATCGTGGGCGCCAACCCGGTCATCTCGAAGTGGAGCTTTCTGCAGGTGCCGAACCCCGGCCGCACCCTGCAGGAGCTCACCGAGCGCGGCGCAAAGCTCTTCGTCGTCGACCCGCGAAACACCGAGACCGCCAAGCTCGCCACCGAGCACGTGTTCATTCGGCCGAACACCGACGTGTTTTTCTATCTCTCGTTTTTGAACGAGCTCGCCCTGCAAGGCGGCATCGATCACGTGCGCGCCGCGCAGACGCTCGAGGGGCTCGACGAGGTGTTGGCATTGGCCGCCCCGTGGAGCGCCGAGAAGACCGCTGAAGTCACCCACATCGACCCTCAGGCGCTGCGCCGCATGGTGCACGCGTACCGCACGGCCCGGGGTGCGGCGATGTACTCCTCGACCGGCGTCAACATGGGGTCGAATGGCTCGCTCGGCTTCTGGCTGCAGGAGGTCATCAACGCCGTCTCGGGCAACCTCGATCGCACCGGCGGCACGCTCGTCGGCAAGGGGGTCATCGACTTTCCCGCGTTCGGCAAGAAGAACGGCGTGCTGGTGCGCCCCGACCGATCACGCATCGGCGATTTTCTCTCGGTCAACGACGCCTTTCCCGGCGGAGTGCTGGCCGACGAGATTCTCACCCCGGGCGACAAGCAGGTGCGCGCGCTCTTCGTGACCGGCGGCAACCCATTGATCACGATGGCGAACTCGGGGCGCATGAAGACGGCCTTTCAAGACCTCGAGCTGCTCGTCACCCTCGACCTGTTCAAGAATGAGACGGGCTCGGTCGCGCACTACGTGTTGCCGGCGACGTCACCGCTGGAGCGGCCTGATCTGCCCTTCATCTTTCCGCTGATGCTGGGGCTGCAGAAGAAGCCATACCTGCAAGCGACCCGTGCGCTGGTCGAGCCGGTCGGTGAGGAGCGCGACGAGGCCACGATTTACCTGCAGCTGTGCAAGGCCGCGGGGCTCAACCTGTTCGACTCGGCGATCGCACAGAAGTCACTCGAGGCGATGCTGTTCGCCAACTCGAAATTCAACCGCACCGGGCCGAAGCAACAACCTTCGTTGCCGCAAGAGACGCTGCTCTCGTTGCTGATGCGGGTCAGCGGGCAGCCTGGGTACGAGAACCTCCTCGAGCATTACCCGCACGGGTATCTGCGCGCGCCGCACGATGACGACAGCTTCGTGAATCAGCGGGTGCTGACCGGCAACAAGAAGATCAACGTCGCCCCTGCGGTGTTGATGACCCAGGCGCGCAAGGTCGAGGCCGATTTCATTCGTGAAAAGGCCGAGGCCACCCGGTTCAAGCTGATCACCAAGCGCGCGGTGCAGACCCACAACTCGTGGACGCACAACATCGAAGACTTCGTTCACGAGCCGACGAATTACCTCTACATGCACCCCGAAGACGCCAAGCGAACGGGCCTCTTTGACGGGGGCTTCGCCGATGTGACGACTGACACGGCGACCGTGCGCGTACCGGTGAAGTACCTCGCTGACTTGATGCTCGGCACGGTGGCGCTGCCCCATGGCTGGGGCCACCAGCACGCGACCGGGCTCTCGGTGGCCAGCAAGACCCGTGGCGTGAACGTGAACCTGCTCGCGGCCGATGGGCCCGACGCGCTCGAAAAAGTCAGCGGTATGGCGCACTTGACCGGCTTCGTGGTCGACATCAAGCCAGCGGCGGGGCCACCAAACCCGTTGAGTTGGTCGGGCATCTAAACCCAGCCGCCATGCCGCAACTCGATCTCTTCCCGCCTCCGCCGCTCGATGTCAGCGCCGACGCAGCGCTGGCGGCGAAGCGACCGGCGGTGCTCAGAATCGGCACCTCGAGCTGGACGTTTCCCGGCTGGAGTGGGCTGGTGTACCGCGGCAGCCCGAGTGCCCAAGAGCTGATCGATCGCGGCCTCGAGGAGTACGCCCGCCACCCGCTCTTCAACACCGTCGGCATCGACCGCTCGCACTACGCGCCGCTGAGCATCGATGAGCTGACGAAGTACGCGAAGCAGCTGCCACCGGGGTACAAGTGCGTGACCAAGGTGTGGAATGCGGTGACCTCTCCGGTCGACCCGCGCACCCGGTTGCCCAACCCGCATTTTCTCGATGCCCGGTTTTTTCGCGACGCGGTGCTCGGGCCCTCAGACGCGGCATTTCTCGAGCATCAGGGGCCGTTCGTGTTTCAGATGTTGCCGCTCTCGAGCTCGGAGCTGCCAGACCCCGAGGGGTTGATCGCCAAGCTCGATCGGTTTCTCGCGCAGTTGCCGACCCATCATCAGTACGCGGTCGAGATTCGAAACCCGGAGCTGCTCAAGCCCTCGTACTTCGCCGCCCGGGCCCGCTCGAACGTGGCGCACGTCTTCACGTACTGGTCGCGAATGCCGAGCATCGGGTCGCAGCTCGCGCAGGCGGGTTCGCTGACGGCCGACTTCACCGTGTGCCGACTGAATCTGCCGCCGGGTACTGAGTACGAGGCACAACTCGAGGCGTTCGCTCCGTTCGACACCCTTCAGGCGCCCGACCCGAGCATGAGGGAAGACGTGACGAAGCTGGTTCAACGCTGCGCGGCGCTCGGCAAGACGGTGTGGCTGACGGTGAACAACAAGGCTGAGGGGTCGAGCCCGCTGACGGTGCGGGCGATTCTCGAGCGACTCTCGAAAGCTTAGAAGGGGCTCTCTTTGAGATCGTCGTTGCCCTTCGCGGGCTTCCGCGGCAGCAGCGGCGCTTTCTTCTGGGGCTTCAACTCGACCGACAGATCGAAGTCGGCCTCGGGTGAGAGCTTTCGCTCTTCGTTGCCGTAACCCATGACCTTGAACTTCAGCTTCAACGGCTTGCCCTTGTCGGCCTCGAACTGAAACGGCGTCGTGCCGATGAGCTCTTCACCCGAATAGACTTCTGCTTTCGGTGGCACCGACTTGAGTGAGACCTTCACCTTCTGCACGGCCGGCAGCACCGCGACCGGAGGCTTCGCCTCAACGACCTCGGCGGGCATCACCGGGTCGGCCACGGCGACCGGCGTGACGGGCTTCTCTCGCTCGATGGTTTCGGTCGGGGGTACTTCGGCGTGCGCGCCTCTGGTGAAGAACCACCCCGCGCCACCCAAGGCGGCGATCGCAACCACCGCCACGGCGATCAGCGGCGCGTACGACTTGGGCGCGATCACTGGCTCATCGAGCGATTGCTCACCCGACTGCTCAGAGACGGCCACCAGCGCGATGGGCGCAGGCGGCTCTTGCCGCGGCTCGGTCGTCGTGTTGGGCCGGCTCGGTCGCGCCGGCAACATGTCAGTTGGCAACGCCTTCGCCCGAGGAATACCGGCCCCCGGAGTCGCTCGCAGCGGGATGGTCTTCGCCGTCATGCGCTTGATCGGCTGACCCAACTGCGCTTCGAGAATCGTCACGACCTCGAGCATTGTCTGCGGCCGCTGCTCGGGCTTCTTGGCCAGCATCGACATCACCACGTTCTCGAGCTCTTCAGGCAACACCAAGCCGAGCCCCGAGGTGACGCGGCGCGGAGGCTGCGTCACGTGCGCGACCATCAGCAACGACGGAGTCTGGCCCACGAACACCGGCGCGCCGCTGAGCAGCTCGTGAATGATCAACCCCAATGAATACACGTCACTGCGCGCGTCGACTGGCATCGCGGCCGCCTGCTCGGGCGACATGTACTGCGGCGTCCCCACGACCATGCCGATCGCCGTTCGACCTCCGGCCTGGCCGCGGCCGTCGATCTCCTTGGCCACTCCGAAGTCGAGCACCTTGACGAAGTCTTTTTGCCCATCGCGGCTGATCAGCACCACGTTCTCGGGCTTCAGGTCGCGGTGCACGATGCCTTGCTGGTGCGCGGCGGCGAGGGCTCGGGCGATTTGCAGCCCGATGTTCACCGCGCGGTCGGTCGGCAGCGCGTGCTCTCGGGTGATGAGCTCGGCGAGCGTCTTGCCGTCGAGGTACTCCATCACGAAGTAAAATCGCCCGTCTTCGGTGCGACCGAAGTCGGAGATGTCGATGATGTTCTGCTGCCCAATGCGAGATGACGCGACTGCTTCACGCTTGAAACGCTCGACGAACTCAGCGTCCTGGCTGAGCTCCTGCTTCATCACTTTGAGCGCGAAGGTCTTGCCCAGCTCGGTGTGCTCGGCTTTGTAGACCTCGCCCATGCCGCCCGAGGCCAGCTTGTCGATGATGCGGTAGCGACCAGCGATCACCTGCTGCGGCAGCATCATCGAGCGCATCACGGTCGCGTCGATCTTCTCGAGCTCGATTTGAACCGTGGCCCGCGCTTGCCGCTCGGCGGTCTCGGCCTCTCGACGGCGCAACACCGCCGCTGCGCCGGGCCGCAACGTCATGTCATCTGGGCGGGCTTCTTCATCGATCGTCGCCGCTGCGCTCACCCCGCTCGGCCGAATCACCGTCGCCGCCGAGGCAGGCTGCGGCGTTGCCGGGCCCACTCGCACGTTCGAAGCCCGAACATTGACGCCGCTGGTTCGCTGATGCACTCGAAATTCGGTGCCTCCCACGCGCAGGCGCGAGCCATTGGGCAGCTCGACCTGACTCACCGGAGCGTCGTCGACCAACGTGCGACCGCCCGACAAGTCGGTCACCCAGAGCGAGCCATCACCGGTCAAATCGAGCTGCGCATGCGAAGGCTGAACACCCGGGTCGTCGAGGCGCACCGAGTTGAACTCACCCGAGCCCATCGTGACGCTGCCGCTGACAGGCACCGTGGCGCCGTCGTTTGGCCCTCCCAGCACAATCAGCTCATACGGGGCAGTGGAGGCCATCGCAGGTAGCGTAGGTGTCGCACGCCTTGAGCGGGCGTCGCAAGTTTGTCACCGAGGTTTAGCGCAGCGTTCGGCCGTCTCGACCCCAGCGGGGCAACCCTGCCACTGCGCCCAACTTGCACACCACATGCGACCCCACCACACATGCGAATCGAATCATCGGCTCGAGGTCATCGATCGACGCTCGGTTCAGCGCGGCTTGCGAGGTGTAGGCGCGTGACAGACCGCGGAGCAGACCAGCGGTGAAGCCGTCGCCTGCGCCCGTGGTGTCGATGACTTGCACCTGTCGCGTCGGCACCCGGCGGGTCTGGCCCTTGAATCGAAAGGCCGCACCCTCTGCGCCCAGCGTCACGATGGGCAGCAACACGCCGCGGCGCTCGAGCTGGCGCAGCGCCCGGTCGACCGATTGGGTGCCGGTGACGAACCGAATCTCTTCTTCGGAGAGCTTCACCACGGTGCACCACCCGAGCAGCTCATCGAGCAGCGTGCGGAGCACCGACGGGTCGGGCCAGAGATGGAGCCGCAGGTTCGGGTCGCACGAGACGAGCTGACCCGCGCGGGAGCGGCGCTGGAGCACCTGGCGAACCGCGGCCCGTGCCTTGGGTTGCACGAGCGAGTTGGTGCCCGCGTGAACGATGGTGGCGACCGAGAGCGCCTGCTTGGAGGCCCGCGTGTCGCGCGAGTCGAGAAACGTTTCAGCCGCGCGGGTTCGGTAGAAGGTGAAGCTGCGCTCGCCTTCGTTGGTGAGCGAGACGAACCCCAGCCCGGTCTTGCCCTCGTCGGTCTGGCGCAGCCCGCTGACATCGACGCCCTCGCGGGCGAGGCCTTCTTTCAAGAAGCTCCCGAACTCGTCGCGGCCGGTGACTCCGACGAGGGCGCTCCTGGCACCCAGCCGGGCGAGGCCGACGGTGACGTTGGCAGGAGCACCCCCCAGGCAGGGCCGCCACCCTGTGACGTCGCGCACCCGCTGCCCCCGGCGCGCAGGCAGAAAATCGACCAACGCTTCGCCGAGGCAGACCACGTCGTGAGGCATCGAGGCGACGCAGAGTACTGTGCGATGCCGTTCGCGTCATTCACGTTGCGTTTTGGTGCTCGCTGCGCCATACGCCGAGCGTTTTCAGTACATTTCACGAGGGGAGGTGACAGTTCAGATGACGACAGTTCGCGTCAAAGACGGTGAGTCCATTGAAGCAGCCCTCAAGCGCTTCAAGAAGGCGACCGAAAAGGCCGGTATTCTCTCGGAGATTCGTAAGCGAGAGCACTACGAGAAGCCTTCGGTGAAGAAGAAGAAGAAGTCCATCGCGGCCAAGAAACGCGCGGTGAAGAAGAACAAGAAGTTTTAAATCGCCTCCCGTGGGCTTACCGCCACGCCGCTTCATTTGACGCGACCGGTGGCATCAGACTGTCAGCACCTCCGGAGGTCGGCGTCTTTCCAGATGTCCGACCTCCGATTCATTTTTGCCGCAGCCCTTGAAGGAGCACCCCATGCCCACGATTCGTGAACGTCTCGACGCCGACCTCAAAGAGTCGATGCGCGCAAAGACGCAAGTTCGCACCGACGTCATTCGCAACGTGAAGAGCGCCATCAAATACAAAGAGGTCGCCGCCACCAACGTGGTGCTCGACGACACGTCGATTCTCGGAGTGATCACCTCGCTGGTGAAGCAACGCCGCGATTCGATTGAAGAATACAAGAAGGCCGAGCGCGCTGATCTGGCTGAGAAAGAAGAAGCCGAGCTCGCCATTCTGCAGACCTACCTGCCCGCACAACTCAGCGCCGAGCAGCTCACGGCCGAGGTGGTGAAGGCGATCGCCGAGGCTGGAGCCAAGTCGGTCAAAGACCTGGGCGCGGTGATGAAGATCGTCACGCCCCGGCTCAAGGGCCAGGCCGAGGGTCGCGCGATCAGCGACGAGGTCAAGGCGCAGTTGGCGAAGCTGGGTTAACCAGAAGCGTCCGCGAGTGATACCCGATTCTAAAATCGAAGAAATTCGAGAGCGCGTCGACATCATCGCGCTCGTGCAACGTCACGGCGTTGAGCTGAAGAAATCGGGTCGCAGCTACAAAGGGCTGTGCCCGTTTCACCAAGAAAAGTCGCCCAGCTTCTACGTTTTTCCCGAGGGCAAGCGGTTCAAGTGCTTCGGGTGCCAGGCCGGCGGAGACGCGATCAGCTTCGAGCAGCGGCTGTTGGGCAAGACGTTTCTCGACACCGTGCGAGACCTCGCAAAAGAGATCGGCATCGATCTCGAGGCCTCGGTCGACCCGGCGATGCGCGAGAAGGCGCAGCTCAAAGAGGCCACCGATTTCGCCGCCACCCGCTTTCAGCAGCACCTGTGGGACACCGCGGTCGGGCACCACGCGCGTGAGTACCTGCGCAGCCGCGGCCTGACCGAAGACGTGATGAAGGCGTTCGGCTTGGGCTGGTCACCCATGGCGTGGACTGACCTGGCCGACAAGCTGAGAGAGAGCGGGCTGTTGGCGTTCGGTGAAAAAGCCGGCCTGGTCTCGCCGCGCTCGAAGGGTGACGGGTACTACGACATGTTTCGGGGTCGGTTGATGATCCCGATCCGGTCTCCTGAAGGGCGCACGATTGCGTTCGGCGGCCGGTTGCTCGAGGGCGATGACGGGCCGAAGTACCTCAACTCGAAAGACTCGCGGCTCTACAACAAGTCAGACACGCTCTACGGCACCGACCTCGCGCGCGATGAGATTCGCAAGAAGAAGAGCGTGGTCTTGTGCGAGGGGTACTTCGACTGCATCGGGCTGCACCAGGCGGGCGTGAAGAACGCGGTGGCGCTGTGCTCGACGGCGCTGACTCCCGGGCATTTGGCGTTGTTGCATCGGCTCGAGGCCAAAGAGCTGGTGCTGCTGCTCGATGGTGACGACGCCGGTCGCAAGGCGGTCGAGCGGTTGGCGGGGCCGATTCTGGCGGGTGGCGTCGCGTCGCGGGTGGCCGTGCTGCCCGATGGAGAAGACCCTGACACCTGGGCACGCAAGGTCGGGCCCGAGGCGGTTCAGAAGCTGGTCTCGACCGCGCCGACGTTGACCGAGCACTTGTTCACGACGGTGTTGCCCGAGGGGCCTTCGGCGTCGTTCGAAGGCAAGATGGCGGCGCTCGATCGGTTGCGGCCGATTGTCGCGATGTTGCCGGTCGGGTTGATGCGCAGCGCCTTTTTCGGAGCGTTGTCGCGGCACTCGGGGCTCCCCGCGGCTGAGCTCGAAATCGAGATGCGCGGCAAACCGAGTCAGGTCGTGAAGGCGGTGCCCAAGCCAGGAGTGACCGGGCCGAAGGAGCCTCCTCCGGATCAATTCGAATCAGCCTTCGCGGCGATGGTGCTGCGCAACCGGGCGCTGCTGCAGCGAGATGTCTTTCGCGTGGCCGACGAGCTCAAGCACATGGGTGTGCGCACGTTGGTCGCTGGGCTGCAGTCAGGTCAGAGCCCTGAAGACTGTCTGTACGAAGCGTCTGAGGTACTCAAAGGTGCGCTCCAGAAATCGCGCGATCAGTTGCCGACCGAAGACGCGTCGATGGAACAGGCCTTTGGCACCGTCTGTCGCAGGCTCAAATTGCGGGCGATTGAAGAGCAGCTGCAACGAATCGCGCGTGAAACTGGCCAAGTGCCCGGAGTGAATGAGCTGACCGCCGATGCCCGGCTACTGCTCGAAGAACGCGGTCAATTGTTGGCCCTCAAACGCGAGCTGATGGCTCAAAAGTAGGTCTCCCAAAATGAGATTCTTGTTTGCCATGCTCATCGCGCTCGCGCCATGTGCCTTCGCTGGTGACGTCACCACCGCCGCCGGGCTGCGCGATGCGATTTCGAACGCGACTCCGGGTACCGTCATTCATTTGGGGCCGGGGCACTATGCCATCACCTCAGCGATGTGGACGGGCGCGGCTGGCACGGCGTCGCAGCCGATTCGAATCACTTCTGACGACGTGGCCACTGCGGTGATCGACGTCGACGCGCAAGAAGGCCTCGTGATCAACCACGCCTACTGGGTCGTCGAAAAAGTGTGGATCAACGGCGTTTGCGCGGGCGGTTGCAATGACTCCGCCGGGCTGCACCTCAAGAATACGTCTGATCATTTCATCGGCCGAAACATGCGGGTCACCAACTTTGGCGAGAACATCAAAGGTGACCGCACGCCCGACAAAGAGGTCTCCGATTCAGCGATTTTCGACAGCGAGCTCTCAAACACCGCTCCCGAAATGAGCGGAGGCGGCACCGCGATTGACTTGGTCGGCGGCAAGCGGTGGCGCATCGCTGGCAACTACGTGCACGACTACGCCCGAGACGGCGTGCACTACGCCATCTTCTTGAAGGGTGGCACCTCGGCCGGGGTGATTGAAAAGAACCTGGTGATCGGCGCGAAGGTCTTGCCGCATGGCTCGGGCGCCGAGGTCGGCATCTCGTTTGGCGGTGGCGGCACCGGGCCGCAGTTCTGCGATACGACCAACCAGGGCGCCTCGTTCTGCACCTGTGAAGATTTCAATGGGGTCGCGCGAAACAACCTGGTGATCGACGTGAATGACTCGGCTTTTCACTCGAAGGTCGCCTGCGGCAGCCAGTTCTTGAACAACACGGTGGTCGGCTCGAGCCCCGGCTTGCAGGTGCAGATCGCAAGCACCGGCGCACCGGTCGAGGCGCACAACAACGTGTTCAGCGGAGGCATCAGCGGGCCCGCGACCGCCAGCGACAACCTGCTCAACGTGTCGGCGTTCGGGCCGTTGTACGCCAACGTGGCGGCGTACGACTTCGCCGAGGGCACTGCGGCCGGGGCAATCAAAGACAAGGGCCCAGCGCTGGCGAAGGTGACCGACGACTACTTCGGGTCACCCCGGGTCGGGCCGAACGACTGGGGTGCGATCGAGTTCCCCGCTCGGGGCGCGGTGTGGCCGTGGGGGTCTGTGTCTCATTCGGGCGGGGGCCCCGACGCGGGCGTCGATGCAGGCATTCAGACCGGCCCGAGTGATTCGGGCGTAGTGAGCCCTTTGAGCGATGCCGGTGCTCTGAGCGATGCCGGCGTCGACGGAGGCCGGGTGAATGTCGGCAACATCGACCCGGGGTTGAGCCCGTGCGGTGGGTGCTCGGGCGCTCCGGGCGCGGCAATAAGCGCGCTGGTCTTCGGGTTGTGGTCGCTCACCCGAAGGAGCGGCTCGGGAAAAGGCAGCAAAAACGAACGGTTGTAATTAGACCGTGCAGGTGAAATGAGAACCGCCGACCTGATCACGCGGCAATGTCACAGAAGCGATCGATGAGACGTTGAAGTTTGAGTGGTTATTTGTCACAGGGCCGGCTCCTGAGGTAACAGCCAGCCGCTCGCCCTTACCCTTCCCGCGGGGAGTCTTCGAAATGCCGAACAAGTCAACGCCTTCCAGGGGTTCTGTGTCATTGAAAAAGTCCGAGAAAGACAAAGAGCTTCGCAAGAAGAAGAAGGCCGACGAGAAGGACAAGAAGGAAGAGAAAGCGGCGAAGGCGCGGCACGACGCGGCCGAAGCGGTGAAGGCTGCCGACGCAATGGCGGTCGCTCGCGAGAAGCTGAAGAAGCGCGGCAAAGGCCAGCAAGAAGTCGACGGCGACGAAATCGAAGAGGCCGCGAGCGCCTCGATGCTCGACGCCGAAGTCGACCCCGACGCGAAGGTCGATGAGGTCGAAGAAGAGCCCATCACCGAGCGAAAAGAAGTTCGCGATCTGCTCGAGCAGGGCAAGCAGAAGGGCTCGGTCACCATCGACGAGGTCAACGACGCGCTGCCTGGCGACGTGGTCTCGCCTGATCAGATCGACGACGTGATGTCGATGTTCGGCGACAACGACGTCGAGATCGTCGACGCGCAGAAGTCGGTCGAGCAGTCAGAGGTCAAGCCGACCGTCGCGGTCGAAGAAGAGAAACAAGAAGAAGAAGAAAAAGAAGAAGAAGAAGAGAAGGTTCAAGACGAGCCCGGCGCGAAGTCGAATGACCCGGTTCGCTTGTACCTGCGCAAGATGGGCTCGGTCTCGCTGCTCACCCGCGAAGGTGAAGTCGAGATCGCCAAGCGCATCGAAGACGGCGAAAAAGAAGTGATGCGCGCGTTGCTCGACTGCAAGGTCGCGGTCAACGAGATGATCGACATCGCCCCTCGGCTTCGCACCGGCAAGCTGCGCGTTCGCGAGGTGTTCAAAGACGCCCCCGAAGAGCCCCAGCGCGAGGAAGAAGAAGAGCCGGAGTTCGAGGAGGCTGTCGTCGAGGGCGTCGAAGGGGCTGCCCCCGAGAGCGCTTCGGGCGAGAAAGAGCTGCAGCTGAGCCAGTCTGAGCTCAACCGCATCGAGACGATCAGCAAGTCGATCGAGAAGCTCAAGAAGCTCGCGAAAGAAGCCGCCGACATTCAAGAAGACCTGAGCGGCCGCAAGAAGCTCTCAGAGGTCAAGCGCAAGGAGCTCAAGCAAGAAGACAAAGAGCTGCGCGAGAAGATGATGGAAGCGCTGGAGGAGATGCGGCTGTCGAAGAAGATGATCGACCGCATTACCAACTACGTGCGCGACATGATCGACGCGGTCGACAAGGCCGAAGACGAGCTTCGCGACCTCGAGCGCCAGTACGGCATACCGCTCAATGACTTGAAGGTGTCGCTCAAGGAGTCGATCGGCAACCCGAACGCCTCGAAGCGCTTGCAGAAGCGCCTGGCGATTGGCGAAGACCAGATGGAGGCCCTCGATCGCGACATGCGCACGTCGATGCGCCGCATCAAGAAGGTCGAAGAAGACGCGGGCATGGAGATCGACCTGCTGCGCCGCAAGTTCGAAGCGATTCGAATCGGTGAGCGTCGCGCTGAGCGGGCGAAGGCCGAGTTGGTCGAAGCCAACCTGCGTTTGGTGGTGTCGATCGCGAAGAAGTACACCAACCGCGGCCTGCAGTTTCTCGACCTGATTCAAGAGGGCAACATCGGGTTGATGAAGGCCGTCGACAAGTTCGAGTACAAGCGCGGCTACAAGTTCTCGACCTACGCCACCTGGTGGATTCGTCAGGCCATCACCCGCGCGATCGCCGATCAGGCCCGCACCATTCGTATTCCGGTGCACATGAACGAGACGATCAACAAACTGATTCGCACCAGCCGGTACCTCGTTCAGGAGATCGGCCGCGAGCCGACGCCTGAAGAGATCGCCGAGAAGATGGAGCTGCCGCTCGACAAGGTTCGCAAGGTCTTGAAGATCGCGAAGGAGCCCATTTCGCTCGAGACCCCGATCGGCGAGGAAGAAGACTCGCACCTGGGCGACTTCATCGAAGACAAGGCCCTCGTGAAGCCCGACGACGCCGTGATCAACATGAACCTGGCCGAGCAGACCCGCAAGGTGCTCGCCACGCTGACGCCGCGCGAAGAGAAGGTGCTGCGCATGCGCTTCGGCATCGGTGAGAAGTCTGACCACACGCTTGAAGAGGTGGGCCAAGACTTCGAGGTCACCCGCGAGCGCATTCGGCAGATCGAGGCGAAGGCGCTGCGAAAGCTGCGTCACCCGTCACGCTCCAAGCGGTTGCGCAGCTTCGTCGAGAGCTGAGCCCTGAGGAGCTCTCGCTGAGAGCTGAGCCCGAGTGCGACTCTCATCCTGAGCCTGTCGAAGGACGGCGGCGGCCCTCATTGGGGGTCGCCGTTGTCGCGTTTGGTGGCTACGGTTCTGCCCGTGAGCACTGACGACCTGCAGAAGCGAATCGAGCGGCTGGGGAACCGGCTGCTCGTCGACATCGAGACCTGGGAGGCGAGGCAACCGGTCGCCCCCGCGCCCGTGCAGAGCCAGCCGCTGTCGCGCCGTGAAGAGAAAAAGGCCCGCCGCGACGCCCTCCGAGCCGAGAAACGCAAAGAGGAGATCGACAACGCGTCGGTACCAGCCGCGGTGATCTCGCTCATCGTCGCCTTCGCCTGCTTCTCCTTTGCGATGTCGAACCCCCACCTGTGGTGGATCATCTTCGTCGGGTTCGGCTTCGCCTCGACGGGTGCGCGTCAGCTGACGCACGCGCGGCGGCGTGCCGGTGCCACCCTCCCCGGCTCGCAGAACGTGGTGCAGCGGCTGGAGTCACAGGCGGCGCCCAATGACATCGACCCGCTGTGCGATCGGCTGCTGAGCGACCTGAAGGCGAGCCCCGAGGCGGTGCGGGCCTTCGTGGTCAACCCCGAGCAAACCATCGAGTCGTTGCGATCGACCTGCCATGCCCTTGCGGCGCGGCGACAGCAACTCGCCGGTGAGCGGGCGCTCGAGCGCATCACCGATGTCGAGCGCCAGAAGCGAGATCTGACCCTGCGGCGCGATGCGGCCGGCGATGAAATGGCGCGGCAGAAATTGACCGGTGCCCTCGGCTCGCTCGATGCCCAAGTGACCGCCCTGCGGCAGCTCGGCGCGGCGTATGAGCGGGTCGACGGTGAATACACCTCGTTGCTGGTGACGCTGCAGGAGCTGAGAACGCGCATTTCATTGGCGAAATCGGCGGGGAGCAGCGTGCAGCTCGAGGGCCTCAAGCAGAGCGTGACCCGGCTGGGCGCAGAGCTCGAGGCGATCACCGGAGCGCTCGAGAGCGCGCCTTCGCAGCAGGCCGTGGCACCGGTTGGCGAGGCTGATTCAGCGGCCCCGAGCGAGCGTGTTCGGTCGTGACGCCGTGGGTCGCGAAGGTGAATGCGGTGATTCGCGCGATACCGCGAGGTCGAACCCTCGGGTACGCGCAGGTGGCCTTGCTCGCCGGTAAACCGGGAGCGGCCCGAGCGGTGGTGCGGGCGCTCCATTCGATGCCGCGGGGGGCTCCCTGGTGGCGGGTGACCCGGTCAGATCGCACGCTGGCGACCCAAATTGCGACCGAGCAGAGGCGTCGGCTGGCGGCCGAGGGCGTGAAATTCGAGAAAAATCGCGTACCTCCGGGCTCTCGCTGGGCCTGAGCGCAGGGTTTGTGGCCCAGGCCGTTGCCTCGCCGTGAGCGCAAGTGCGACAGTTCGGCGATGCTGCCTCCATTCAAGGTGTCTCCGACGATCACCGGGCCTCGGGCCGCGACCACGGCGGTCACGCCGCTGACTCCGGGGTCGACGAGTAAATTCGCGAGCACGCTGGCTTCGAAAAAAGAGGCTGCTTCCGCGGTGGCCGACGACAACGGTGGCTCAGCACCGCCGCCGAACACCGAGGCCGAACAAGCGCTCGAGACGTTTCAAAAGTTCAAAGAGGGGTTCATTCGAAGCTGCTCGGTCTTGGCTCCGGCCGAGATGCCAGATTCGGTTGAAGGCTGAAACAACCCTTCGGCGAACCGCGGCCAGAGCGTGTCGCGAAACCGGGGGTTGAAGGCTCCGAAGTGACCGATGGCTTTGACGTTGAGCTCTCGTGGTGAGACATGCCGCCGATCGAGCGAGGCGTTTTCAAACAAGCGGTGCAGCCGGTCGACGGCCTCTTTGGGCGCGAAGCTGGCGTCGTCCGTGAAGCTCCACGCTTGAATCGGCACCGAGAGGCGTGAGAACCCGGCTGCGGGCACTCCGTCGCCGATGAAGACTTCGGGTTGGCGACACCAGCGGGCCCACTCGAGCGCGACCTGCTTCGGGAGATCTTCGCCGATGCCCAGCTGGCGCGGCAGATACCCGAAGGCGTGAGTCGCGGTCGGCATCACCAGGTGCCAGAGCGCCCACATCGGGGGTTGCTTGAGCCCTGGCCACGACCGCCAGTACCCCGACTGCGAGGCGACGGTCACCGCGCGCTTCAGAATCGTGTTGCTGGGGGCGAAGCCGAGAATCTGGCCTCCGACGCTGTGACCGAGCACGACCCGCTCGCGGTGAGGGGCGAAGGTGTCGGCGAAGCGGAGCACCCCTTCGAAGTCGAGCTGCCCCCAGTCGCGCATGCGGCCGTCGAAACCGCGCAGCTGGTGCGGCCGAGACTCGCCGATGCCTCGATAGTCGTAGGTGATGACGGTGGCGCCCTGGTCGCAGAGGTATTGAGCGAAGCGGGCGTAGTACTTCTGCTTCACGCCGGTGGCGCTGTTGATGATGACGATCGGCCCCGTCTCTTGCGGGTGGGTGAATATGGTGGCGCCGAGCGCGTAGCCATCGCTGGCGCTGATTCGAATCGGTTCGGGCATGCTCAATGTCTCCACTGGCGACATTAACGACGTGTGGTTGCGAGCACAAGACGGTGGTATCTGGCGGGCATGAACAAAATCGCCCGTTGTTGCGCGGCATTGACCCTGACCTCGGCCTGTCTGCAGCCGACGGTTGAAGGGCGAACCGATGGAGGGCAGGCGGTCACTGACGCAGGCGTGGCGTACTTCGGGGTCGCGCACAAAGATTGCGGCCCCACCGATGGCCCGGCGACGACGTTCACCTTGAGCACGCAGCCGCTGACCTGCGACAAGCCATCGATCGAAGGGTTCTTCGTGACGGTCTATTCGCGCTCGCTGAGGCAAGGTGATGCGTTTTCGTTGCCCGCGATGGGCACGGCGTGTCAGTGCGGAGTGATCGCGAACCGGGCGACGCAAGGCGTGGTGGTGATTGACTCTGTGACCGACGGCGGGCTGAGCGGGCACCTCAATGCGACCTTCGGCACCGGGGGCGTGATCGACCAGCCGTTCAATGTGGTGGTCTGCGAAGACGGCGTCGTGCTCTGCGGGTGAGAACGGGTTCTACACGGTCGCCCGAAGGCCCCTGAAGAACGGGGCGAAGACGAGCTGCCCCCACGACTCGAGGAGCGCGCGCTTGACCTTGATGCGGCGCACCAGGGTCAGCGACGCGAACCCATGGGCGAGTGACCAGAAACCGAACACGGTCTCGAGCACGGGTGTCTCGGCGAGCTCACCGCTGGTCTGACCTGAGCGAAATTCGGTGTCGAGCACGGCATAGGCGCGGCCCACGAGCTCTTCGAGCACGGGAAAGCGGCCGTCTTCATTGAGGCGGCGGCCGAACATGATTCGGTACTGCGAGGGGTGATCAACGGCGAAGACCACGTAGGCGGTCGCGATGGCGCGCAGCCGGCGCTCGGCAGTGGCGCGGCGGCGTTGGGTGAGCACGGCGTCGATGTCGGTGAGCAGCGCGCGGTAGCCTTCTTCAGCGACAGCGGCGAGCAGTGCGGTCTTGTCAGCAAAGTGCCGGTAGGCAGCCCGGTGATTCACACCGACCCGGCGAGAGACCTCGCGCAAAGTGATGTCTTCGGGGTTGCCGCCTTCGCTCTCGATGACGGCGATGGCGGCGTCGACCATGGCCCGGCGAAGGTCTCCGTGGTGGTAGGTGACTCGCTTTTTGGTTCGACGAGAGGCCACGCCGGCGTTGTACCTCATGTCAGGAAGACCTACGTCTGGCGCGTCAGCCGCTGTAGAGTGTAACGCTCGGGCTCTTAGCTCAACGGTAGAGCTGGCGGCTCATAACCGCTAGGTTGCAGGTTCGAATCCTGCAGGGCCCATAGGGAAAACGCTCAAAAGCGGCTGCAATACCCACTCAGTACCCACTGACCTCGGCGCCTTGACACTCACAGGGGGCCATCGGCGATCGTCTCTGAACGCCGGCACTCTCGCCGGCCTGAACGAAAGCCCGCCCCAGTGAACGCCACCCCCGCCCCCACCTTTCAACCCGGCATGCTCGTCACCTCGTTGGTCGAGATCATCGAAGAGGGGTTCTTGCGCGAAGGCGTTGACTACACGCACGCGATACCCCGCGACCTCGGCGTTGTGCAGATGGTCGACGGCGACGCCCTCACAGTGCTCTGGCATAACACCCGTTCGGTTTGCGACGTCGACTGCCTCGAGGTGAAGATCGCCGTCGAGGGTGGCTCGTCGTCGCCGAGCGGTTTGCGCAGGCCGGGCAAGCCCAAGGGCACCCCGAAAGCTTGAATGAATTGGTGGAGGGAAGGGATGAGGTCGCTGGCCTCGAGGCCCCGATTTCCGCCATGCTCGCGGAATGCTCGATTCTGCGTCCCTCATCGCACCCCTCCTCGCCGCCATCCTGGCTCTGAGTGGTCAGGGCCTGATCGGGATTGTGCGCGCCGGTTGGACGTCGCGCGCCGCCAAACAGAAGGTCAAGTCAGCATTGACACGCGCACTGACTGAACTCGAGTGGGAGTTCAGCCGTTTCCAAAGCTTCTGCACCGAACCGGCGAATCAAGGCGTTTACGAAGGACGCCTGACAGAGTGTCTAAATGCTTTCTTGGCGGCAATTGGCGACGCTCGTTCGCTGCTCAGCCAGGGTGTCGTCGACGCCTCGGCAGCAGCTCTGGCCGAGTTCGAGGAAGAGATCGAGAATTGGGGTCGAGCCGACTCAATGGACCTGATTCTTGATGGACCTCCGGGCGGGGGAGTGTTGTTGACCGCGTTGTTTGATCGGCAGGTCACCACGCTGTTTCGTGACGCGGTCAGTGCGATTGGCCGAATTGCGCTGCCGCGTGAAATAGCGTGACGAGGTTGACCAGACAGGAAAGCCCCGGCGTTTGGGGCCG
>JANLPS010000224.1:0-6982 GCA_031367385.1 Archangium sp.
CAGCCGGGGCGTGTTGTTGAGCCAGTCACGAAGCCTGCCGGCGACTGTACGCTCTGACGACGTGCTCGAGCTCTTTCCTGCGCTGCGTCAACACGTCGAGCGCCGGTTGGCTCACAGCTGGTGAGGGTGGGGCTCCAAAAACTGGCTGTGCCGGGCCCGGTTGCTACGGTGCTACACGATGCCACAGCCCGGTCGCAGCGTTCGTCGCTTCGGTGCATGCGTGATCGCCCTCACGCTCCTGGCCGACCCTCGTGCGTTCGCTCAAGACCGGGTGCAGCTCAACTCGATCTCCAAGGTCGAGGTGAAGGGCACGACGGTCGAGATCAGCGGGTCGCGGAGGCCGAACTTCACGACCTTCACCCTGACTGATCCTCCCCGGCTGGTCATTGACGTCGCCGAGGCCGTGCTCGCCGGAGTGGCCTCCGAGCAGAAGATCGGCAATGGCACGATCACCGCGATCAAGACCCAGAGCTTTGGCTCCGATTCAGCCGCCATCGCGCGCATCGTGATCGGGTTCGAGAAAGAGCTCGAGACCGACATCGTCACCGTCGGCAATCAGCTGATCGTGAAGTTGCCTCCTGACCCGAAAGAAGCCGCCCGCGTCGTGGCTGAGAAGCTCGAGGCTGACAAGGCGGCGAAGAAGAAAGCCGAAGAAGAAGCGAGAGTTGCGAAAGAGAAGGCCGTTGCAGAGGCCGTCGCCGCCAAGCAGGCCCTCGAGGCAGAGCAACGCGAGGCGAAGGCCAAGGCTGAACAAGAGGCCAAAGAGAAGCTCGCCGCCGAGAAGGCCGATCGCGAAGAGAAAGAACGCCTCGCCCGTGAAGAGCGCGAGCGGGTCGCGAAGGAGAAGGCCGAGAAGCTCGCCGCAGAGAAGGCCGAGCGTGAAGAGAAGGAGCGCCTGGCCCGCGAAGCCACCGAGAAGAAACGGCTCGAGGCAGAGGCGGTAAAGCAGCAGACTGAAACGGCGCGGCTGGCCAAGCTCGAGGCTGATCGACTCGAGAAAGAGAAGGCCGAGACCGCACGCCGCGAGGCCGAGGCAGAGAAGGCCGCCACGTTGAAGGCCGAGCGCGAAGAGAAAGAACGCATCGCGCGCGAGAAGCTGGCTGTTGCCGAGAAGCAGAAGGCCGAGGCCGCTGAGAAGCTCCGCGTCGAGCGCGAAGAAGCCGCCGAGCGCGTGAAGGCCGAGCGAGAGGCCAAGGCGTTGGCGCTCAAAGAAGCCGAAGCGCAAAGGCGGGCCGACGCGGCTGAGAAAGCACGCCAGGCGTCGGAGACCAAGGCGGAGGCGCGGGCTCGCAAGAAGCGCGAGGCCGAAGAGAAGAAGCGCGCCGATGATGAGGCCAAGGTGGCGAAGGCCCGGCAGCTGCGCGAGGCGAAGGAGGCTGAAATCGCCAAGAAACAAGCGGCGTTGCGTGCAGAGGCCGAGCGCCGCGCCGAGGCTGAGGCCGCTCGCAAAGAGGCCCTGCTCGACGCCAAGCGCACCGATGCTGAAAAGAAGATCGAGGCTGCCCGCCGGGCCGAGGCCGAAGCCGCCAAGAAGCAAGAAGCGGTGCTCGAGGCCAAGCGGCTCGAAGAAGAGAAGCGCGCCGAGGCCAAGCGGTTGGCTGACGCCAAGCAAGCCGATGCCGAGAAGCGGGCCGAGGCGAAGCGGGTCGCCGAAGCGGAGGCGGCGAGCAAGCAAGCCGACGCAGAGGCGCGCGCCGAGGCCAAGCGAGTCGCCGAGGCCGATTCGAAGCGGTCCGAGAGCGAGAAGCGCTCCGAAGCGGCCCGCCGAGCCGAAGCCGAAGCAAACGCCAAGCAAACCGACGCCGAAAAGCGCGCCGAGGCCAAGCGAGTCGCCGAGGCCGATTCGAAGCGCTCGGAGGCTGAGAAGCGCGCCGAAGCGGCCCGCAGAGCCGACGCCGAGAAACGCGCTGAAGCCGATGCCGAGGCCGCCAAGCGTGCCGACGCCGAGAAACGCGCCGACGCCGAAGCCTCACGACGGCTCGAAGCCGAGAAGCAGAAGCGTGCCGAGGTCGAGCGCAAGCAACACGAGCTCGATGTGGCCGCGGCCAACACGCCGCCTCCCGCAGAGCTCGCGAAGGGCAGCTCGCGCATCACCTTCGTCGGTTTCAAGCAAGACAACGGCATCGGTAAAATCTTTCTGCGCACCTCGGCCCCGGCGAAGTACTCGGTCGGTGAAGACAGCCATCGCAACGTGGTGGTGACCCTGCAGAACACCAAGATCAGCCTGCCCAACAACCAGCGCATGCTCGACACCAGCTTCTTCGACACCGCGGTCTCGCTGGTACGCCCCGAAGAGCTCGAGAACGACACCGTTCGGGTCACGATTTCACTCAAGCGCCGCGTGGCCTATCGCGCCAGCCAGACCGGCAACGAGCTCACCGTGGAGTTCGAGCGTCCCGAGTGACATTGGCATAAGAACCCCCGTCGAATGACGTGGGTCGTGCTCCTCATCTTGGCTGTGCAGCCCGTCATCAGCACGGCAGGCGAGACCACCGAGATGACGCTCACCGCCGAGACGCTCGTTCACGACACCGCCGCGAACCGCTCGAACGCCATCGGCAAGGCCAAGCTCGTCAGCACCAACGCCGCGATCAACGCCGACCGCATTCTCTACGATCGCAATGAGCACGCCGCCACCGCCGTCGGCAACGTGGTCGCGCGGCTGTTCGACTCTGGCAGCAACACGGTCGTCATCACCGCCGACGTGCTCAGCCTGCGCTTCGACGGAGACGAGGTCGACGAGCTCTATTTTCTCGACGGGCAGGCGGTCTCGAAGAAGGGCGCCACCCACCAGCAGATGCTCGACGCCACCACGCCTGATCTGGCCAAGAAAACGGGCATCACCGCGCTGCTGCTCACCGGCAATCACCTCAAGCGCGTCGACGATCACCGCTGGCACATCGACTCGCTCGATCTGGTGCCCTGTGAGTGCAACTTCGACAAACCGTCGTGGAAGATTCACGCTACCTCGGCCACCATCGACAACAAGAACGAGCGCGCCTCGATCTGGAACGCGACGATCTGGGTCTACGGCGTGCCGATGCCGATCTGGTTCCCCTGGTTGTCGCTGCCGCTGACTGACCGGGCGACGGGCCTGCTGTTTCCCAAGCCCAATTTCAGCGGGCTCAACGGGTGGAGCCTCGAGCAACCCATCTTCGTCACCCTGGGCCGCAGCGCTGACCTCACCCTCACGCCGGGGTACTTCTTCGGCAGCCAGCCCTTCTCGTTGGGCGGCAACCCGCCGACCTACCTCGAGACCCCCGATGGCATCAAAGGGCCGCGGCTGCAGACCGAGTTTCGCTACACGCCGACCAAGCGCATCGTCGGCCGGGTCAACCTGGGTCTCTTTTATGACTTCAAGCACGTGCGCGACCCGGTCAGCCCGCTCGCCACGCTCGACCAGATTCGCGGCCTGCGCGCCGAAGGTTCGTGGTTTCATTTGCAAGACTTCGGTGATGGCGTCGGCCTGCGCGTCGAAGGCTTCATGCAGTCTGACGGGCGCATTCAGACCGACCTGCTCACCGACGTGATCGCTCGGCAGGCGGGGTACCTCCGCTCCTCGGCCGCGCTGACGAGGCGCACCACCAACTCGCTGCTCGGCCTCGACGTCGTGCTCAGGCAAGACATCGTCTACGGCTACAACCTGTTCACCTCGACGCCGAGGCCGTTGAGCTCGACCGCTCCTGCATTGGGCCCGAACCCGATTCAACGCTGGCCCGCGCTCACCTTCGCGTTGCCGATGCGGCGATTGGGCGACTCGCCGGTGTGGTTCGACCTGCACGCCGAGGCCGTGCGTCACGCGCCGCTGACTGGGCAGACCGGCGACGAAGGCACCCTCGCCAACGAAGGCCGGCTCGGTGACAACGAGCTCTCAGAATGCGCCCGCGAGCGCATGTATTTCGTGCCGAGCGTCGCCCCCAGCACCTGCAAGACGCCGCTCAAGCTCGGCATGGGCGACGGCGTGTACCAGGTGGGTGAACGCGAGGCGCGAGACCGGGTGATGCTCTTCCCCCGGTTGTTCGCGGCGTGGCACCCCGGGGGCGCGGTCTCGTTGACCACCTGGGCTGGCTACCGCCAAGCGGTCTACCTGGGAGAGCTCTCGGGCCGCACCTCTCAACGAGGCTACGGCTTGCTGTCGGCACGCGCCGAGACCGAGCTCGGGCGTTCATTCTTCGACGGCTCGGTGCGGCACTCGATCACGCCGATCGCCGAGGTGCGGGCGGTGCCATTCGTGACGCAACGGGCCTCGAGCGGCGAAGCGTCACCCGCTCCGTACGATGAGATCGATCTGGCCATCCCCTCCATGGCGGGAGCCCGCGTTCAGGCCATCACCGAGCTGCGCCAACGCCTGGTCAACCGCGCGGGGCGTGAGTTTCTGCGGCTCGAGGTGGGGCAGGGCTACAACCTCGTCGCGCCCGAGAGCGGAGTCACCGGCCTCGGCGAGACCTATGGCCGTATCGCGATCAGTGCCTGGTGGCTGAGCGCTTCAGCGACCGCTCGCTTCGACCCCGTGCTCGCCCGCGCCACCCGCTTGGCCGGCGGCTGGGGGTTGGAAGACGGCCGGGGTGATGGCGTGAGCATGGGCTACGAGAACGTGCTCGATGACGGCACCAGCCGTACCCGCCAGCCGATCGACCTGCTCTTCGGTAACCGCGTACCCCTGACCGCCCAGAGCCGGGCCCAGCTCGTCAGCGGCGGAGCCCACGCCCGCTTCGGCCCGGTGGCCCTGCGGTACGACGTGTTGTTCCTCGATCACGTCTGGGGCAGCGTGCCCAGGCCCATCTCCACCAAGCTCACGTTTGCCTATCAGACCGTTGCCGTGGGCTTCACGCCAGCCTGTGATTGCTGGCGGGTCGACCTCTCCGTCACCAATCGGCTGCTCTTCACCCCCACCGTCCCCGACGGGTACCTCGGCGGCCCCGAATTTTTCTTCAACTTCACCGCCTCGCGTTTCGGGTCGTTCGGCTCGACCAATTGACGCTTTCAATGGCAAGATGCGCGAATTCATTGTGGTTCCTTCCGTTGGCTGGAGTCTGTCGATGCGCGTTCGCGTCTGTTGTGCCCTCGTCGGTCTCCTCGCGCTGAGCGCTTGTGGCACCACCGGGCCCTCTTCGTTGCAGTTCGTTGAGTTCACTCCCGCCAACCCGAGGCTCGGCGATGTGGTGACCGCTCGATTCTTGCTGCTCGATTCGCGAGGCCTGCCGCTCGCTGGGCAGAACGTCGACTTCAAGATTCAGGGCAACAAGGCTGGAGTCACGCTGACGCCTCCGAGCGCCGTCTCACAAAAAGGCTCCGGCTTCGCCGAGACGCAGGTCGTCGCGACTTCGCGGGTGAACTCAATCGTGATCGTCGCCACCGCGGGAGACAAATCAGTCACCTCGGCGAACATCGGCTTCGCCGGTGCGCAGCCCAACGGCCGCCAGACGACCTTTCAATGCGGCCCGCTCTCGGGTGACGCCTCGGGTGGCCGCCATGCCATCGGAGCGTACGACCCGTCGCGCTACCTCATCGCTGGTGTGAAGATCGAGTGCACCGCGCACGTCGGCGATCGCAACGGCGATGGCGTCTCGGGGGCGCTGGTTCAATTTCTCACCGAGGCCGGCACCGTCGGCCCCAGCAACACCTCGCAGAGCAACGTCGTCGGCAACGCGACCATCTTGTTCAAGACCTCGTACCCGCTGCCAAAAGACGTCGACCCCGACCGCTTCACGTGGACACCGACGCTTGGGGCCGACCACACCGGCGCGCTGATCGCCCCGCTGTGGATGGAGCCATACGCCTGGGTGCCTGACCCGACCGTGGTACCGAGGCCGGCGCCCGCGAACAACCCGGCTGAGCCATTTCGCATCGACCCGATTCGCAAGACGGTCAGCGGCATGCAGATCACCAACAACCCGCGGGACAACCTGGTCTCGATGATCGCCGTCACCAGCGGTGAAGAGGGCTTCACCGACACCAACAACAACGGCAAGTACGACCCGGGTACCGACCTATTCGATGTCGACTTCGATGATCTGACCGAGCCCTTCGTCGACGCCAATGACAACGGCACCTTCGACGCCGACGAGCGCTACATCGACACCAACGGCGACGGCATGTGGACGGGCAAGAACGGCCAGTGGGACCAGAACACCCTGATCTGGACGCAGGAGCGCCTGTTGTGGACGGGGGCTCCCGCGAAGGAAGACGTCACTGGCGCCAAGCCGATCGTCAAGGCGATCAACCCGACCGGCATCGCGCTCAAATGCCCGATGGGCTCGTTCTGCGCTCAAGCCGGGCCGCCAGTCACGGTGCAGTTCGTGCTCTCTGACCCCTGGTACAACACCATCGCTCAGAACGCCGAGTCTGACGGGTGCACGGTCGGAGAGCTCGACGATTCGCCGGTGAAGAGCTCGCCGAAAATCGTCAACCAGGGCGTCAAGCTGACCTACCCCGCGGGTGACATCATCGGTGTCACCGTGCGTGACGCGCGAAACCCGCTCACGCCGCCGATCGATCAGATCCCCCCTCGGCGACCCGACCCCGAGGTCTTCGTGGTGCCCGTCACCTGCCTGATGACGGCCTCGGTCGTCTCCGGGCACGTGCTGCAGATCAACATCGGGTCGATCTCAGGCACCATTGAGTGACGTGAGCGCCTCGAAGCAACCCGCTCGGGCGACCCGCGCCCGCCGCCCAACCTTGACCCGGGCCGAGCGCGAAGCCGATCGCCGAAAGACCATCTTGCGCGCCGCCGTCGAGGTGTTCTCACGCAAGGGCTTTCACGGCTGCCGCATTGCCGACGTCGCCCGCGAGGCCGGCGTCGCCTACGGGCTCGTCTACCATTACTTCAAAGACAAAGAAGAGCTGCTCGAGTCAGTCTTCTCAAGCGGGTGGACGGGGTTCTTGTCGCGCGTTCAAGACGCGATCACCCGCGACACCCACTTCTCCGAACAGATTCGCGGCGAGGTCTCAGTGGCCTTCGAGGCCTACCGGCGAGATCACC
>JANLPS010000265.1:0-4499 GCA_031367385.1 Archangium sp.
GCCGACGCAGGCATCGATGGCAATGAAGGCATCTCGAGCGACGACGGCGGCTTCGGAGGCGCCGTGACCTGCTCGACCATGCGGGCGCGAAACACGTCGGTGGCCTCGAGAAATTCGACGCCGATTTCGTAGTGCGTGCCGACTTTGGCGCACCAGGCGACCCGAGCGGTGGTCGAGAAGACGGGGCGAACGAAGGTGATGCGCACCGCCACGACGCTGCCCAGTTCGAGCGGGTTCTCGGCGTTGAATGCCAGCCCACCGAAGCTCACGTTGTGCATCGGGCGGCGCTCGCCATCGGCTTCACCCTCGAGCACCTCGATGGGAATGTTCGACGGGTGGCGCATGAAGTGACGCACGCCTGACACTCTAGCGCGAGTTGGTCGCATCTGCTCACCGGGGCGTTGCGAAGCGCGCCAATGCCGGCGGCCCCCCTCCAACCCAATGAAGCGCAGAGCCTCGCCTCGCTCGAGCGGCTCGGCGAGTGGCGCGTCGCAGTTTCCGCAGACTCCGGTGTGGGTGACCGAGCCCGAGCGTGAATTCATCGCCAGCGGCAATTGGCGGTCAGCGGTGGCGCGGGCGGCGGTGGGCGATCGGCTCGTGACGTACGCCTTCGAAGGCGGGCCCTACCTTGGTTTTTCGTCGCATCACGATGTGTACGGCGACGGGTCGGTGGCAGTGGTACCGGCGCCTGGCCACACACCTGGGTCGGTGATCGTGTTCATCGCGATGCCTTCAGGTCGACGGCTGGCGATGGTGGGCGATTTGGTGTGGCAGCGGGAGGGCATCAGCTTGCGAGAAGAGCGCCCGTGGCTTCAGCGCTCGATGGCCGACGCCGACGCTGCGGCGGTGCGAGAGAACATTCTCAAGGTGGCAGCGTTGACGAAGCGGTTTTCAGAGCTCGAGGTGGTGCCCGCGCATGACCAGCGGTCTTTCGAGTCGATACCCGAGCTACGGTGAGCGGGCGGCCTGCTCGTTTTCCTTGGCGAGCGACTTCATCCATTCTTTTGGGTCTTCGCCGGGCTTGGGCGGGCGGTACTCATTGGAGTGGTTCACCATCAACCGGCTCGACTTGAAGATCTGCGACGAGTCGTAGGTGCCCTCGACGACCACGCCGATGCCTTCGCGAAACATCTGCGGTGGCACCTGCTCGCACGCCACCTGAATGATTTTCGCGGTCGGCTCGAGCGAGTCGGCCACCTTGAAATTCAGCGCGGTGTGCCCGGGGTTCCATTCGATTGACTTGGCGACGACCAGGCCTCCGAGCCGAATCGTCGGCCCGTAGGCCTTGGTGCCCTGGGCGATCATGTCGCTGGGGCTCCAGTAGTAGACGAGGTTGTCGCCCAGGTTGCCGAGGGCGATGAACGCGAGCGCAGAACCGGCGACCGCCAAAGCCGCGAGCGCGAGCAGGGGCCCCTGCCATGACTTCTTCTTCGAGGGTGGAGCGACGTCAGCCATGTCAGTTCTCCTTGCGACGGCCAGCGGCGAATTGCATGGCGCAGTGACCGAGCAGGGCCAGACCACTGCCAATCGACACAACCGTCAAGACCGTGCCGTCGACGAACGGGGGGCCGGTGACCCTCGAGAGCGAAGTGACCATCACGCCAGCGAAGACCAGCATCGTGCCGGCGATCAGCTCTCGAAGTGCCAACCGCCTCGGGCCAGCCGGTACGAGCGACAAACCGAACACCGCGATGCCTGCCCAGCTCAGAAAGTAGGCGAGCCAGATCGAGTCCCACCCGCCTTGAACGTGGCCGATGGCGTCGTTCATGACGACACCGCCGGCGCGCTCGATGACGGAGGCAACAGCTCAGGCGCCGCCACTTCACGGGCCCTCGCGGCCTGTGCCGCCAGGTAGCGGTGGTAGACGAAGACCACGAAGAGGCTCAAGAACATGGTCGCGCTCCAGCGCAGCACCATGGTCATCAACGAGTCGACGGTCTTGGGGCTCGACTGTTCTTGGTGAATCGAGCGCCACCACTTCACCGAGAACCACAGCACGGGGATGTCGACGTACGCGACGATGCCGAGCACGGCGCTCCAGGTCGCGCGCTTGTCGGGGTCTTCGACGAAGCGGCGCAGCGCGAGGTAGCCGGTGTAGATGACCAGCATGATGGCCGCAGTGGTGAGGCGGGGGTCCCACGTCCAGTAGGCGCCCCAGGTGGGCTTGGCCCAGACGGCTCCGAGCGTGATGCCGACGGCCCCGAAGTAGACGCCGACCGACGCCGAGGCCTCGGCCAGTGAGTCGGTCACCCACGATTTTCTGAACAGAAACAGCACGCAGCAGCCGAAGTTGATGGTCATGCCGATCAGCGACATCCACACCTGGGGCACGTGCATGTAGATGATTCGGTACACGTCACCCATGTAGTGCTCGGGCGGCACCCAATAGAGCCCCAGCACCGCTTGGCCGGCGATCATCACGACGGCGATGCCGAGCAGCACCTTCCACACCCAGGTGCGCGCCTGGGCGACGAAGATGTGCAGGCCGGTCAACGCGAGCACCGAGACCAGCAGCAGCAGGGGCGACCAGAGCAGAAATCGGGTCGTGCCATCCAAGGTGAGCAGCCAGTGACGCATCAGTCGTCCTCGATGACTCGGGGGAACAGGGCGAACCCCAGAGACCAATACAACACATTGAAGGCGCTCAGCAGGCCAACCCATGACCCCAGCTGGTGCATCACGTCACCTTCGAGAATGACCCCCGTGGCTTTGACCGAGGCCAAAAGCCCTGGAATTAACACGGGAAAGAGCAGCAACGGCAGCAGTACGTCGCGGGCCCGGGCGTTGGCAGCGATGGCTGCGTAGAGCGTGCCTGGGGCTGAAATGGCCGCGCAGCCCAAGAACAAAATGCCGAGCAGCCGGGCGAAGCCTTCGCGCACCGAGAGGTCGAAGAGGGCGATGGCGATTGGCAAGATCACCAGGGTCAAGAGCCACAGCATCAGCGTGTTGCCGATGGCCTTGCCCAGATAGATGGCCCGGGCGCTTGCGGGGGCCAGGCGCACTCCGTCGAGCGCCGAGTTCTCGATTTCGATGCGCATGCTCTCTGAGAGCGAGAGCACCGAGGCGAACAAGATGCCGAGCCAGAGGTAGCCCGGGGCGTTCTTGCGCAGGAGCACGGTGTCGGGGCCGAGCGCGAACGAGAAGATCAGCAGCGTGGCGATGGCGAAGAAGACCAGGGCGTTGATGCGCGCGCGGGTGCGCCACTCGATCAGCAAGTCTTTGCGAATGACGGTGACCAGCACGCTGAACAGGGTGGGGCGCTGCATCAGGCGCTCACGGCGCGGCCGTTTTCGAGGTGCAGGCGAAGGGTGGTCAGGGCTTGCCCCTGCTCGACCAGATGCGTGGCGAGCACGATGCTGGTGCCTTGGGCTTGGAGCCCTCGAATGAGGCCTTCCATCTGCGTGATGCCCTCGGGGTCGAGCTCGCCGAACGGCTCGTCGAGCAGGGCCAGCTTCGGGGCCTTGAAGAGCAGCCTCGCGATCGCCAGGCGTTTGCGCATGCCGGCTGAGAACTGGCGCACGGGTGAATCGGTTCGGCTGACGAGCCCGACGCGCTCGAGCATCTGGGCGATGGCTCTTTCGCGGTCGGGCAGGCCGATGAGGCGCGCGAGCACGTCGAGGTTCTGGGCTGCGGTGAGATCTTCGTACAAGAAGCTGGCGTGCGAGAGCAGCCCGATGTCGGTGCGCAGGTCGTCGCGGTGCTCACGGGCGTCGCGACCGAAGAGCGTCAGCTCTCCCAAGGTGGGGAAGGTGGCGGTCGCCAGCATTCGCAGCAGGGTGGTCTTGCCCGAGCCGTTGTGACCGGTGAGCAAGAGCGATTGACCCAGGGGCAGGGTGTAGGTCAGCCGGGCCACGGCCCATCGCGCACCGAAGCGCTTGCTGACGTCGCGAATTTCGAAGGCGGTGGTCACCGGGCGCCCCGCTTCAGTCGGGCGGCATCGGGTGAGGAAGGCCGAAGTGGCAAGTCCGGCACCGCGCGTGTGGGCGCCGCTGGGCCGCGCAAGGGGCTGATCTCTGAGGCGCTCCGAGACCAGCCGGGGGCGCCGCGACAACAGTGTAAAGTCCGGCACCGCGGGTTCAGCACCGGGTGTTCTTACTCGACTCGCCGCCGACACGCACCAACGCTTGCCTACCGCGCGCCGTGTACCAGCGCTGCTTCGACCTTCGCCGCTGCCTGCCCGACCGTCAGCACGTCAGGCGCGCTGAAGACCCGCGCCACCTCAGCGGCTGGGGCCACCTTCGACACCTCACGCACCCACTCTGCGTTCGGCAGGCTCGGTGAGAGGCCCAGCTGTTCGTGTGCAACGCGCCGCAAGCCTTCGCGGAGTTGCCCGACCACCTCGGCATCGACCTTGGCGCCAGCGACCAGCCCGCCCATCGCGCGCACGTACTCGAGGCTGGAGCGATGCGTCGTGGGCAGGGTGGGGCGAGGCGGGCCCAGGCGGGCTCCCCGAGCGAGCACGAAGAGCGCCGCGCACAGCAAGAATTGGAGCGCGGTCG
>JANLPS010000267.1:0-20921 GCA_031367385.1 Archangium sp.
CGGCGAGCGCCGCTGAGCGCTTGGCTGCCTGGTCTTCGGTTTCGCCTTCGGGAGCCTGCCAGCGCGCGGCGATTCGATGAACCAGGGTCTGCTGGTGGCGGAGCAGCCCGTCGAACCTGGCGAAGCCCCTCAAATCGTTGACCTGGGTGAGCAGGGAGAAGCCCGCCCCGAGCAGAATCGCGACCGTGCCCGCGAAGGGCCAACTCCAGGGGTGACCTCGCAACACGGAGAACCGAAATGCATGGGCGGTGCCCATTGGAGCCCCCTGAAAATGGGGGGCTGATGCGAGGTCAACGGCCACCGGCGGGGTCGCTCACACCCACCGTCGGCTGGGGTTTGCGTAACCAAATCGCGGGTGCCGCGTTACCCAAGGCACTATGCAAAGAACCGCACTTTTCTTCGTGATTTCATTCATGCTCGCGGCGTTGGCGATGGCCGCTGAGCCCAGAAAGAAGGCTGATGTGAGCGCTGCAACGACCGAGACCGTGTACCTGGCAGGAGGCTGTTTCTGGGGCATGGAAGACCTGCTGCGCAAGATACCCGGGGTGGTTGAGACGGAGGCCGGGTACACCGGTGGGTTTCTCGAGAACCCCAAGTACGACGACACCCACGACAGCAAGTCTGGGCACGCGGAGTCGGTGAAGGTGGTCTACGACCCCTCGAAGGTGAGCCTCGAGACCTTGCTCGCCGACCATTTTTTCAAGATGCACGACCCCACCACCAAAGACCGGCAAGGCAATGACGTGGGCACGCAGTACCGTTCGGCGATTTTCTATTTTACAGACGCGCAGCGGGCGACGGCGGAGGCGGTGAAGAAGAAGATCGAAGCCTCAGGCACCTGGAAGAAGCCGATCGTCACGGAGATCGCCAAGGCGACCAAGTGGTGGAAGGCGGAGGACTACCACCAGGATTACCTGCAGAAAAACCCGGGCGGGTACACCTGCCACTTCTATCGCTGAAGGGCCTGCGCGAAGAACGGTGCGTGCTCGGCGAGCGTACGCACGTAGCCTTCGACGTCGGTCTTGGCCTCGGTCGACAGCTTGGCGAACGGCGTGACGTGCTCGGGTGGCACGTAGCGAAAGGTGAAGTTCAAGCGCCGGGTCTCGAAGTCTTTGACGTTGACGTCGAAGGTGACGCCGTCGCGGTGATCGACACGTTGCACGCGGTGAAAGGTGCGCCGCTTCCACCGGTCGCCGCCGAAAATTTGCATCGAGCCGTCGTCGAGCCATTGCTGATTGACGACGCCGTCGCGCTCGCCGGGCCGCTGGCTCTTGACGAACTGAAAGAGGGCGCGCTCGCCCAGCGAGAGGGAGGCGACGGGCCCAGGCTCGAAGTCGCGGTGCTCTCCGACGCGGGCGGTGTCGACCCACTTACCGCTCTCGTTTTTCTGCCCGTAGAAATTCACCAGGCAGGTGTTGAGGTGCCAGCCGCGGGGCATGTCGACGACGTTGCGAAACATGCGGTGGGCGATGGCCTCGGCCTCTTTGACGATGCCCGCCAGCACGCGGGGAAAAGGCTCTGCCTCGACGCAGCGATCGTTTACGCCATGGGGTGGGCGGTAGTAATCAAGGCAGGCGAACTGCCAGTTGCCCAGCCAGTACACGGGCCGCAGCAGGCTGCGCTGTGGTTGGTTGTCAGGGGGCGGGCGGAGGTGCGAATACCGCAGCTCCCAGAGCGGGTGAATGGTGCGTAACCACTCGAGAATTTCGGTGCGCTCGGCCGGTCGCAGAAACCGCGGGTCGTAATACAAACCGGGAGTCGCGCTGCGAAGAGAGTCCACCTGAGAGGGGCTCCTAGCGCATGGTTTGCGGCACATCGAGGGGCAAAGTTGGGCTAGGTCTGCAAGGGCGATGACCGACCCACGCCTGTTCGCCACCAACCCGGTGGCCACGCTCGAAGGCGTCAATCGGGCCAGACAAGCGCGTGGGGCGGGGCCGCAGATCTCGCTGGTGGTCTTTCACTTCGAGCAGACCCGGGTGATTCGGCTGGTCGAGGGGCAGGGCCTGGTGTTGGGCCGCGACCCGTCAGCCGAGATTTCGATCAGCGACGACAGCATCTCTCGGCGGCACGCGAGCTTCACTGTCAGCGCCGGCGTGGTCACGGTGACCGACCTCGGCTCGACCAACGGCACGAAGCTCAATGGGGTCACCGTCGACAAGAAGGCGGTGGTCAGCGTCGGAGACGAGGTGACGGTGGGTGGGGTGACGGTCTCGATTCACGCGCTGGCTCCGCCGCAAACGCCGAAGCATGGAGTCTGGTCGCACGATCAATTCTTGGCGGCGCTCGATGAAGAGGTCGAGCGTGCGCACACCTTTCGGCGCACGGCCGCGGTGGTGATGGTGCACGCGGTCGACCCAGCCGGGCTGGCGAGCGCGCTTCGGGCCGGGCTGCGCTCGGTTGACCGGTTGGCGCTCTACGGCGACGGCACCTTCGAGCTGTTGCTGCCCGAGCTGGGAGCGGCGCAGACGACGGCCTTCGTGAAGTCGTTGGCGATCGAGGGTCTGCTCGCAGGCATCGCGCTGTACCCCGATGACGGCACCTCGTCTGAGGCATTGCTCGAGACCTCTCGCGACGCGTTGCACCGGGCGGGCGCACAAGCACCGGTTCAAGGGGCGACCGCCGAGCCCAAGGCGCAGCAGTCGGGCCTGATTTCAGTCAGCCCAGCGATGAGAGAGATCTTCGCGACGGTGGGCCGGGTGGCGAACTCGGTGCTGCCGGTGTTGATTCGCGGCGAGACCGGCACGGGCAAGGAGGTGCTGGCGCGGGCGCTCCATGATCAGAGCCCCCGGGCGAAGAACCGCATGGTCTGCATCAACTGCGGCGCGATACCCTCGACGCTGGTCGAGAGCGTGCTCTTCGGTCACGAGAAAGGGGCCTTCACCGGCGCGACTGCTTCGACGCGCGGCGTGTTCGAAGAGGCTGATGGGAGCACGGTGTTGCTCGACGAAGTGGCTGAGCTCTCGGCCCCGGCGCAGGCGGCGCTGTTGCGGGTGCTGGAGGCCAAAGAAGTGCGTCGCGTCGGCGCGAATCGGGAGACAACGGTCGATGTACGCGTGATCGCCGCGACGCACCGGGATTTGGATGCGATGGTGAAGGCCGGTACGTTTCGAGAAGACTTGATGTACCGGCTCAATGCGATGACGCTCGAAGTGCCGTCGCTGCGTGAGCGCCCCGAAGAGATTGGGCCCTTCACCGAGCGGTTCGTGAAGCTGGCCAACGTGGCCAACGGGCGTGAGGTCAGGGGGCTCGACGCTGAATCGATGCGCTTGCTGCTTCGCTACCCATGGCCGGGCAACATTCGCGAGCTGCGAAATGCGGTGGAGCACGCGGTGGTGGTGGCGCAGGGGGCGGTGGTGAAGCCGGTCGACCTGCCGAAGCGTATTCGAGAGTTCGCTTCGGCGGTGCTGCAGGCTCCGGTTGATGAACAGCCCGTCGCTGGTGCTGATTTGCGCGAGGGCGTTCAGAAATACGAGATGCAGGTGATTCTTGAAGCGCTCCGGGCGTGCAACGGCAACCGAACCGTTGCTGCCCGGAGGCTCCAAATACCGGTGAGAACGCTGTCACATAAGATTCGTCAATACGGCATCAAGAAGCTGGGCTTCGGCCTCGACGACGATGCCGCGAGTTGAGTGACAGCCGCTCACCAGCACTTTTCAGTGAAACAAGATGCCGGCGACGATCATCCACACGCCGACGCCGATGCCTGCGATGCCCAAACGGCCCTGGTGAGGCGCGACCTTCGCCAACGTCTGGTCGAGCTTGGCCTGTGCCGCGGGCTGCTTGATGAAGGTCTTCATCACGCCGATGCCCAGAATCAGGCCCAGCGCGGCGAGGAGAATCGAGTCAGCCAGCCACGTCGCCCAGTAAATCGGCCACGTGGTGAGCCAACCGATGTTCAAGACCGCTGAGATGATTCCCCAGACGCCCCAGATGGCTGAGATCGCACCCATCCAGCCTTGAAAGGGGGCGAGCTTGCCCAGCATCTCTTTCGCGTCGGGTCGCTTCGCCAAAAGCAAGCTCGGCACTGCCAAAACGCCTAGCAAAATCAGCCAAATTCCGTTGATCATGTGTTCTCCGTTATGAGGGGCACTGCTCGAACTGCTGGGTACTGGGGTCGAGCCTACCTTGAGCACCGCCCATGCCACGTATTTTTTCGAGAAACTTCGCGCACTTGCAGCCAGTCGTCAGTCAAGGCCCCCTTGCGCTCGTTGCCCGATCGGGCAATCGATTGCCGAGCTCATATGAGTGACGCGTCAAAAGACACGCTCCCGGCGAGCGGGCACATCGGCCGGGTGATCGGCAAATTTCGACTCGAACGGCGCCTGGGGAGCGGCGCGATGGGCGACGTGTTCTTGGGAGTTCACATCGCGCTGGGCAACCTCGTGGCGATCAAGATTCTCAACGCGACGGCGACGGCGGAGTCGACCGGCGTCGAGCGGTTCTTGAACGAGGCCCGCGCGGTGGCGGCGATCGGGCACGAGAACATCGCGTCGGTCATCGACCAAGACCACCTGTCAGACGGCACTCCGTACATCGTGATGGAGTTCGTCGACGGTACGACCCTGCGCGACCTGTTGGTGGAGCGGCGGGCGTTGCCGTTGAGGTTGGCGGCGGAGCTGGCGATTGACACATTGGCGGCCCTGAGCGCGGCTCATGGCAAAGGCATCGTGCACCGCGACTTGAAGCCCGAGAACATTCGGGTGACGCCGAGCGGCCGGGCGAAGGTGCTCGACTTTGGAGTCGCCAAGTTGCTGCGCAGCCCGACGACGCAGCTTTCGACCGACGGAGCGATCATCGGGACTCCGCACTACATGGCCCCGGAGCAGGTTGCGGCGGCGCCGATCGATGGGCGGGCAGACCTGTACGCGGTGGGGGTGTTGTTGTTCGAGTGCACGACCGGGCGTCGGCCGTTCGAGGGGCGCACGTTGATCGAGCTGCTGCAACAGCAGGTGCACGCGGCACCGCCCTGGCCGCATCAGCTCCGGCACGATCTCTCGCCCGCGCTCGAAGGGGTGATTCTCAAGGCGCTCGAGAAAGACCCGGCTCGGCGCTTTCAATCAGCCGATGAGATGGCCGCGGCCCTGCGGGCGATGTTGCCGACGCTGACGACGAGTGAGGCGCCGGCCATGGAGGCGGGCGAGGGTGATGTGACGGCGACTCCGGGTGCGGGCGTCTACACGCCGACGCGAAAGGAGCTGCCGGTCGCGACGCCAGGCCTCGAGGCCAAGACGGAGCGGACTGGATCGGGGGGGCGTGGTGGGCAGTTGGTGGCGGTGTTCGTGGTGGTGCTGGGGCTGACGGTCGCGGCGGTGGTGGCGGTGCAGACGCAGCGGCAAGGCGTCATCGAGCTGGTGCCGATGGGTGGCTCGAGGCGGGTGACTCCGGGGAGCGCATTGGGCACGGGTGGGGAGAGGGGCTCGATCGCGGGTTCGGGCGGTGTGGTTGGGGCGAACGGCGGCGTGAACGGGGTCGGGGCGAACGTGGGGGGCCCGGGCAACCGCGCGCTCATGGGCTCGGGCGGTGCGAACGCGGCCGGAGCGAACGCAGTGGGAGCTGTCGGCGGCAGCGCGGGTTCGGGCGGTGTAATCGCGGCGAACGGCGGCGAGAACGGGGCAGGAGCGAACGCGGCGGGCACGGGAGGCGGCGCCAACGCGGGTTCGGGCGAGGCGAGCGGCGGCGTGAACGGGGCCGGGGCCAGCGCGACGGGGGCCACCGGGGGGAGCGACTCGAACGTGGCCTCGGGCGGTGCGGTCGGGGCGGGAGCCGTTGGCGAGAGGGTCGGTTCTGGCGGTGTGGTCGCGGCGAACGGCGGCGAGACAGGGGCCGGAGCGCACGGGGCAGCAGCTGCCGCGGGGAAGGCGGGGTCGGGCGGTATGGTCGCGGCGAACGGGGCTGGCGCGAAGGTGGAGGGAGTTGCCGTCACGGGTGCGGCGAGCAAGGCGGGGAATGCCACTCGTGTGGGCGCCGGGGCGGGGCCGACGGTCTCGGCGGTCGGCGGGGCCGGAGCAGCACGAGCGCCCGGCTCGTCTGGCGGCACGGGGAAGAAGAATGGACCGACTGCTTCTGAACCCCACCCTGCCATCGCCAGCGCAGGCAAGGCCACGCCCGAGGCCTCAGGCGATGCAGTCAAACCGTCGACCGGTGGCGGAGTCGTGATCATCAACACCAAGGCCCAACTCGAAAACCTCCCCGCCGACTACGACCCGAAGCACTTCGACGTCTTCGGGTACGCCGCGCGCGCGAGGGCTCTCGCTGCCGAGCGCATGAGCGACGCCATCTTGATCAACGTCGATGCCGACGGAGTCGCAGCCGATGGCCACGCCGACCTCACACTGAGTCGCGACTACGAGGCACGGTACTGGTTTCGCTCGCCCTCTCGCAGCGTGGTCAACCCCGCCTTGCCGGCGAGAGATCAAGACATCGTGTGCAAGGTCTACATCACCGCCACGGCCAAGGGCATCGAGCGGCACCTGGCGAGCTCGAGCGACGGCTGCACCGAGAAGCCGCTGCCCAAGTGGCGCTGCACCTTGCCGCAGGCGATGCAGAAGGGCGCGTCGCTGGGGGCTCGAACCGATCGCGTTGGCAAGGTTGCATTTCTCACCGACGGCACGTGGCTGATTGACCAAGGCGACGGGCCAAACGAAACGATCTACTTTTCGTGCCCCTGAACAGGCTTGGGAGAACCCATGATTCGGAGACTCGCGCTCAGCCTGGTCACGCTGGCTGCCCCTCGGGCGGCCCCCCGGAGTCGGCACGACGGATGACGGTTCGCTTTCAGGCGCTGATGGCGGTTCGCGCCCCTCGACCGGGTGCCCCGCGCTCACCGGCGCGAATGGCACGGGCACGGTGCACTTCGATCTCCTCATGCAGTCAGAGACGTGGACGGCAGTAGGCAGCCCGCACCTGGTCTCGCACTTCGGTGGCACGCTGCAAGGCGGGTACACCATCACGGTCGAGCCCTGCGCGGTGTTGAAGATGTCTGCGGGCACCAACATCGTCGTACCGGGCTGGGCCAAATTCATCGCCAAAGGCACTGCCACGAGCCCGATTCTGATCGAGGCCGCCGACACTGAAGAGTGGGGCAGCCTGACTGTCGGTGCCGCGGGCCGCAACGTCACTCCGGGAGAGGTCGATCTGGCCTACGTCACACTGCGTCGCGGAGGCTTGCAAGACCCCAGCGACGGCGCCGCGAACTCCGAGGGCGGCGTGTTGGCGGTGCGGGGCGACGACCCGCAGCTCAATGGCCTGCCGACGGTCGCCAGCTTGAGGGTCGACCACGTGTCGATCGAAGACACTCCTGACTGGGGGCTGAGGCTGGTTGAAGACGCGACCTTCACGAGCGACTCGACGGCCCTCACCATCAAGAACGCGAAGCGTGGCGCCGCTCGAATCGCGCTTCGGTCGATCTCAACCCTGCCGACGGTGACCTTGAGCGGCAACGGCAACGCCAATGCGATCATCATCGTCGAGGGCAACACGCTGCACGGGCCCGAGGCGTACACGTTGCACGATCGCGGCGTGACCTACGTGCTGGGTGACAAGACCGACAGCAATACCAACTCTTCGGTCGACGTTGGCAGCTCGACGAAGCCGGGCGGCAGCTTCACCATCGAGCCGGGGGTCACGCTCAAGATGTTCTCGAACTGGACGTTCGATGTTCAGGGCTCTGGCGTTTTCACCGCCAAGGGCACGGCGGCCAAACCGATCGTGATGACCTCGGCCGAAGCGACGCCTCAGCCCGGCGACTGGGCGGGTGTCTTGCTGACCTCTTCGGGCGCGAGTGACATCGAGTACACGACCATCGCGTACGGCGGTGGCCCGAGCAGCGCTTCGTTTTTGACCCACTGCGAGCTCGATGGGAGCCCCTCTTCGGCGGGGGCTCCGGAGTCGGCTGCGATTTTGCTCACGGTGGTGCCGACGAAGACCGTGTTGGCCCACAATACGATTCGCGATTCGAAGGCCTTCGGTATCAACGAAGCCTTCATCGGGGCGAAGGTCGACTACACCGGCACGAATACGTTCACCAACAACGCGCTCTGCGCCCAGTCGACGCCGCAGCTCTCAGACAACGTATGCCCGGCCACGGTGACCTGCCCATAGGCGCTTAAGCGACGAAAGTAATCGTCCACTCGGTGAGCTCGCCTTTGATCATCGTCTCGACGACGTCTCCGACGCGCTTACCCATCAAGGCGCGGCCGAGCGGGGCCTGCGGCGTGACGACATGAAAGAAGCCGTCTCCTCCGGGGCCCGTGAGCTCTTCTCCGGCGCCCGCGGGGGCGATGAAGAGCGTCTTCCCGGCGAGCCCATCTTCAATCTCGACCACCGCTCCGAGGGAGATCGGATCGCGGGGGCGCAGGGGCTTGGCGCGAAACGACTCGAGCGCGAAGGTCGCCTCGATGGCCGTCGCTGAATGGGTGGTGGTGGCCTTGGCGAGGTTGACCGCGCGGTTCGACCCCGACTTCGCCTCATTGAGGGTCTCGGCCGCGAATTTTTGAGCCGTCGCCGACATCGCCTTGAGCTTCGCGTTCAGCTGTTCGACCAGAAAAGACTTGTCCATGGAGCCGAGGGTAGGGCGGGCAGCGCGCCTCGCAAGAAAACGAAGTGACCTCTGCGAGTGACACCTGGCGACCTGGGGTTGCAGGCCCACACCGTCAACCACGCGCGATTGCGTTGACGGGTGTCGGCATCGCGCTTGCTGAGCGCAACTGTGCGAAATCTTTCTGGTTTCGCGAGCCTCGAGGCCCCGCTCGAGTGTCTTGCACCCCGATGGAGAACTGCCCAGTGCCACTCGTGACGAAGCCGGTTCGCTGGCCGCTGATGCTGGTCTGCGCGATGGCGCTGGGGTCTGGCTGTTCAGGCCAGATTCGCCAAGGCGCCGATTGGTCGCCGACGCCAGTGAGCGGGGCGGGCGCGATTCGAAGCCCGGCCTTCACCTGCACGGACTCGCAAAAAAAGCTCCGCGGCACGGCCTTCACGTCGATGCGGAGGCTCTCGCAGCACGAGCTTCAGAGCACGCTGACCGCGTTGGTGGGCGCGCCGATGATGGCGAACATGAAGGTGTCGGCGCCGGTCGCGGGCCTGCCGTCAGACCAGACGGTCTCGGCGGGAGACTTCGAGGCGGGCATACCGGTCGACCAGCCGCGGGTGCTCAATCAAGTCGCCGCGCAGATCGCGACCCTCGGCCTGGCCGACGGCGCCTGGCGCAAAGCCCGACTGGGGGCCTGTGCTGAAAAAGCAGTCGCTGATGATGCCTGTCTGGCGACGGTGCTGCGGCAATTCGGAGGGCACGTTTCTCGCCGAGACCTGACCGAGGCCGAAGTGACGCAGCTGACCGCCTGGTACCACTCGGTGGGCGGAGGGGAGACGGGGCTTCGGTTGCTGATTCGACGGTTGCTCGCTTCTCCCGCGCTCTCATTTCACGTCGAGCAGGGCACCGGAGTCGATGCGAACGGCCGCACCACGCTCACCTCGTTCGAGGTCGCCTCGCGCCTCTCGTATTTCTTGACCGACTCGATGCCCGATGAGGCCTTGCTCACCAGCGCCCGCAGCGGGGAGCTCGCCTCGCTCGAGGTGGTTCGGGCCCACGCGTCACGGTTGCTGCAGAGCCCCGCTGGCAAGGCGAAGGTGCGCGATCTCTTTCGCTACTACTCGCACCTGGCCGACGTGGCCGACCCGGCGGCGTCGGTCGCGGCGAGCCACCACATCGAAGCGAAGGGGCTCGGGCTGGCGATGCACGACGAGGCCTTCGATTTCTTCGAAGACGTGTTTTGGAGCCCGGCATCGCCCGGTACGTTCGCCGAGTTGTTGATCTCGACCAAGTCGTTCGCCAAGACCGACGCGCTGAAGAAGGTATTCGCGGCGGCCCCCGATGCACCTGTGGGCTTGTTTCACCGCCCGGCGTTGCTGGCGGTGCCGACCGAGCGCACGAGCCCGATTCAACGCGGAGCGCATCTGCGAAAGCTCTTTTTGTGCGACCGCCTCGGCCTGCCAGACCCGGCCGCGGTGCAAGCGCGCCAGACCGAGCTTGGTGATCTCGAGAGCATGAGCAATCGCGAGAAGACCGACGCGCTCACCGGGGCCGCTGCCTGCACCGGGTGTCACACGATGATCAACGGGCCCGGGTTCGCCTTCGAAGGGTTCGACCCGATGGGCGTGCCGCGCACGAGCGAACAGACGTTCAAGCCCGACGGCACAGTGCTCAAAGAGTGGCCGCTCGACACCAGCGTCGAGGCCGTCGAGTTCGACATCGGGTTTCCCACCTCGTACGCCGACTCCAAGGTGCTGGTCGCTGACCTCGCCCAGGGCGTCAAAGCCGCGGCCTGCTTTTCACAGCGGGTGGTGGAGTTCTATCGGCTGTCGACCGTCGACTCCGACCGCGACGGGTGCGCCCTGGCCGAAGCCGAGCAGGCGGCCCACGCGGGCTCTCTGCGTGACGTCGTGATCGCCGCGATTGCCAACGAAGATCTCGCCTTCAAAGACTGACATGAAATTCGACACGTTGAGCCGAAGGCTGGTGTTGCAGGGCGCGGGCGCTTCACTGGTCTTGCCGGTGCTGGCCTCTCTGATGCCGCGTGGGGCCCTCGCCGATGTGGTCGCGAACGCGGCTCCGATTCGGTACGTGCAGGTGATGAGCCCGTACGGCCCGTCGCAGGCGCTGTTTTACGGCGCGCTGAAGGGTGTGACGCGAGTCTCTCCGCATGTGAGTGTGACGAGCCTCTCAGACTACGGCGCGAATATTTCACCGATGATCACCGATGCGTTCGGCTCGCTGCGGCCCAAGTTCAGCATTCTGCGCGGGCTCGACGTCTTCGTGGTGACGGCCAACCACCAGTTCAGCTTCGCCACGACCGCCTCGGGCTATGCGAAGGGGCTCGACAACGACGAGGCACCACCGGTGACCGGCCAGTCGTCGATCGATACGATTCTGGCGAGCTCACCCAAGGTCTATTCGGCCGACGTGCCCGCGGAGCGACGGCAGCTGAACCTGAACCCGCTCACCACCGACAGCTACAGCAGCAACCGCACCTGGTCGTGGCGCAACAACGGCACCAAGGTGCAGATGATTCGCCCGGTGAAGCAGACGCAGGCCCTGTTCGATGCGTTGTCTGCCGGGTTCGTGACGAAGCAGGTCGACCCGAACGAGACGGCGCTGCTGCAGGCGGTGAGCGCAGACTACAAAGCGGTGCGCAACGGGCCGCGCATCTCGGTCGAAGATCGAAACAAGCTCGATGCCTACGTCGCCCTGGTGAGCGACATCGAGAAGGGGCTGACCGCGAGCGTACCGGTCTGCACCACCCCGATGCGGGCCGAAGAGGTCGACATCGAGGCGACCATCGACAACCAGTTTCGAATTCTCGCCGCGGCGATGGCGTGCGACCTGACCCGGGTCGCGGGCATCACCCTGGGCATGTCAGAGGGCTACGGCACTCGCCACACCGAGCACCACGGCATCTTGGGCAACCCTCCGGGCATCGTCGCCGACTACAAGTTGATCGGTGCGCGGGTCGCGCGGCTGCTGAAGATCTTCGACAACACGAAAGAGGCCGCCGGCGGCACGCTGCTCGACAACTCGATCGTCTACTGGAGCACCCAGTACGGCCTGGCCACCCTCGGCGGCCAGCACAGCGCCTCAGACATGCCGGTGATGATCGCCGGAGGGGCTCGAGGCAACTTGAAGCAGGGCAGGTACCTCGACTACCGCCATGAGATTAGCGGCACGGTGACCGAGTTCACGCGTCAAGGCATCGCGTTGTCGAACCTGTTGGTGACGCTGTTCAACTGCATGGGGCTCTCATCGGCTGACTACGAGAGCGTCGCGGGGCAAGGCTACGGGTATGTCGACCCGACTTCGGCGGTCTGGGCCAATCGCCCGAACCCCACGCAGTGGGACACGGAGGCAGGGCGTCGCAGCCCGGTGCCGTTGCTCTATTCGGGCCCGACGCGGGGCTGACTCACGCCGCGGCGAGGGCGTCGGCCACGGTGATGAGCGTGATCATGTCGTCAGCCCCTTGCGGCAGCTCTGGCACGGCCATCGCTGTCGCGTTCTGCCCTGCGCGCTGCTGCAGCTCGGTCAACAGGCCCAGGTCTCGGCGCGCGGCCTCGAGCTCGGCATGCGCGAAGCTCTGCAGCTTGGGGATGCCGGATTTGCCCTCGGGCGAGATCTGGTCGAGCGACTCTTCATCGGGCCAGCGCTTGCTGGTGTTGCGGGCGCGGCTGCGGTTGAGCACGAAGCCGCGAAAGGGCAACCCGAGCTCCTTGGTCTTGTCTTGAAAGAAGTGCGCCTCGGCCAGGGTCGACGCAGCCGGCGAGGTGACCAGCAAGAAAGCGACGTCGGGGCCGCTCAAGAACCGGCGCATCGCGTTCACGTCGACGTTGAGGGCCGAGAAGATGCCCGAGAAGGTCATCATGAAAGAGACGAGCTCCTGGGCGAACTCTTCGCCGAAGACGGCGCTCAAGATTTTTTCGATGACCTTCGACGCTGCGCGGGCGACCAGGCTGTCGCGCTTGGGCAAGAAGGCTTGAATCGCGCGGCCCTCGACCAACCCGGCGAGACGCTTGGGCGCTTCGAGAAAATCGAGGGCGTGGCGCGAGGGAGGCGTGTCGAGCACGACGAGGTCATAGCGGCCTTCGGTGACCAGGCGGTGCAGGGCCTCCATCGCGGTGTACTCGTGCATGCCCGCGACCATGGCCGAGACCTGCTGGTAGATGCGGTTGCCCAAGACGCGCTGGGCGTCTTCGGGGGTCTTGGTGAGGCGGCGCACCGATTCGTCGGCGACGAGCTTGGGGTCCAACATCCACGCGTCGAGGGAGGCGGGGGCGCTGATGCCGGCGGCGGCCTGGCGATCGGCGGGTACTGCGACGGGAGTCGGCGGGTTGCGCGAGACGCCCAGGGTCTCGGCGAGCCTCTTCGACGGGTCGATGGTGAGCACCAGCACCCTGCGACCTGCTCGGGCGGCAGCGAGCGAGAGCGCGGCGGCGGTGGTGGTCTTGCCGACGCCTCCCGCGCCACAGCAGACGATGACCCTGCGGGTGCGAATCAGATCGCCGATGCGAACGGTGTCGGTCGTCATGCCACCCTGCCTTGGGTTTGCGGCAGCGGCACTTTTTCAGCGGTGAGCAGCACGTCGGCGATTGAGCGCATCAGCCCCGACTGCGGCATCTCGGGGATGAGGGTGATTGGCAGCATCGTGTTGGCGCGCAGCCGGGCGATCTCTCGGCGGGCGAGCACGGGCTTGAGAAACCCTTCGGCGCCCAGCGGGTTGACGCGCTCGATCACCTCTTCGAGGGCGACGCGCTCGGTCGCGGTGAAGGGGTCGACAGGTACGCGGTTCATCAGCACTCCGCCGGTGGGCATGCCGGTCTTGCGAAGGCCCTCGAGCAGCTCGAGGCACTCGCTCACCGGCAAGGTCTCGGCGATGGCCACGACGTAGGCGGAGGCCAGGGTGGGGTCGTTCAAGTACGACTGCCCCTCGCGCAGTGCGGCGGCGATCGGCCCTCGTGGCACCAGGCGGAGCAGCAGCTCGGGCAACCCGGTCAGCGAGAGGGTGTGCCCGGTGGCCGGCATGTCGATCAAGATCAGCTGGTGCGTTGGCTGCCCGTCGGAGCGCTTCTCGCGCAGGTAGGTGAGCAGCTGAAAAAAGACGCCCATCTCTTTGAAGGAGGGGCCGGCCGAGAGCAGGCGGCGAAGCGCGTCGGAGCTGAGCGCGGCGCGGGCGAGCGTGCCTGAGCGGAGCACGGACTTGAGAAAGAGCTCTTGGCCAGAACGCGCGAGGAGGAGGGCTCCCAGAATGCCTGCGGCGATGGGCGCGGGTGAAGCGGGCAGCCGCTCGCGGCCGAAGTGCCGGGCCAGGGGTGAGTAGTCAGCCGGGTCGTCACCGATTTCGCAGACCAGCACGCGCACGCCTTGGCGTTGGGCCAGCGTCGCGGCGGCCGCCGTCACCGAAGAGCGACCGACTCCGCCCTTGCCAGTGATGAGAACCACGCGCTTTTTCAGCAGCTCGTCCAGCTGATGACTCCCGGCCCTTGGGCCCCACGAACTACGAACGCCGCGCACCATAGCACTCGGTTCGTGCTTCCGCAGAAGACGAAGAAGGGGTCAACTGGGGGCTCTCGTGACGGCTCCATTTACGGCTGCATTTGTGCGTTCAAGTGTGTTTGGCACGTTGGCGGCGGTGCATTTGCCCGAGGGCATGGGCGCGGTTTCGAGCGACGTGCTCGACGCGCTGTCTGCTGAAGAGCGGGCCATCGCGGCGGGGTTGTCGGGGCGTCGGCAGATCGAGTTTGCGGGGGGGCGCATCGCCTGGCGGCTGGCGGGAGGCCGCGGCTCGCTGCTCAATGATGCGCGGGGGCAGCCGATCGGCGGGGCGGCCTCGGTGTCGGTGACGCACAAGAATGATCTGGCGCTGGTGCTGGTGGGCGACGCCGCGGCTGGCACGGTGGGCATCGACCTGGAGGGCGGAGGGCGCGAGCCGCTCAACATCGCTCCCAAGGTGCTGCGGGCTGATGAGCTCGATGAGTTGCATGCGCTGCCCAGCGAGGCGCGGTGGGGGCGGCTGGTGCGGTGCTTCGCGCTCAAAGAGGCGACCTACAAGGCGATTCACCCGCACCTGCGGCGGTACGTCTCGTTTCATGAGGCGCGCGTGCGGGTGGTGCCGCCGTCGGTCGAGCTGTTCTTGGCTGACACGGCGGGCCCGGCGTTGGGTCTCGAGGCCGTCGTCGAGGAGCTGGGGCCCAGGGTGCTGGCGATGGTGCGAGCGCGAAGGCGGTCGTCAGCGGGCGGTTGATTGTGCCCAGGCCTGAAACGCGGCGTCGAGCTCTGCGGGCGGCAGCGTGGTTGCTTCAGAAAAGGCGTCGTCGGGAGCGATGCGGCTTTGGCCGAGTGCCGAGATGAGCTGACGAAGGGCCGCCATGCCGCCTCGCCCGCGAACGAATTCGACCATCAAGAAGCTCTGAAAGTAGAGATGGGTGGCCATCTGCTCGTCGGTGGCGTGTGCAAAGGCCGGCACCAGTGTCTCGAAGGGGAGATGCGTCGAGCGTGCCCACGGGAGCAGCCCGAGGTCTGGTCGCTGCCACCAGGTCTCGTGCGCGATCAACATCGCCGTGCCTTCGGTGAGCCAGGTCGGCAGGCGAACGTTCTGTTGGAGGAGCAGATGGTGCACGTACTCGTGGACGAGGGTCTCGTCGAGCTCGGTCAGACCTCCGTTGGGGTTGCCACTGAGGTGAATTGAGCCGTCGTAATACCCATATGCGCTGGTGTTGACGCACGAGACCGAGCGCATCTGGTTGAGCGAGCGGTAGACGATGATCTGCGGTGACGCGATCGGGGTGCTCGGGTCAGCGAGCTCGGCCGATTGCACGCGGGCCACGCGAAGGGCACGCGCGACTCGTTCGAGAACCGCCTCGGGGAGCGCGGGGTCGATCAAGACGCTCGCGTCGGGCCAGTCGATTCTTCGAAATTGTGCAAGCAGGGCGTCGCGGGCCTTTCGTTCTGTCTCGCAGAGGCCTGGAGCGGTGACCCGTGCTGACGCGCGGGCGAGCTGTTCTCTTCGATCTGGTTGCGAAGGTGATTGGTATTGCGCACCGCGTGGGGGCGGGTTCGGCGGCGGTGGCGGCGCATCGGCGAGCTTGGGGGCTGACGCCTCTGGCTGCTCGGGTTCAATGGCCTGCACGCTTGGTGCCGAGGCGACCTGGGGGCCTGCGTCGAGATGCGGCGGCAGCGCTGGCGGGAGGCGGTCGTCGTTCGAAGGGGAAGCGGTGATGGCCGGCGCCGGGGCTTCAGACGTCGCGTCACTCGCGGACCACATCGCAAGGCTGAGTGCGAGCACGGTGCACACGAACACTCCCGTGATGATGGCTCGACGCACGGTCGGTGACCTTGACCATTCGAAGCCCGCTTTCAAGCGGCATTTGCGAGCACCGTGGTGGCAGGGGCCGATGGGCAATGCGCGCACGGGGCGGCCCAGTGGTGACGGCATGAAGCCTGGGGCGCATTGGCTAACCTGGGTTACTGCGTTTGCGCCCGAGGGGCGGCGCACCAGGCAGCGAGGCGGCGAAGGCCTTCGTCGACGGTGACTCTCGGCGCATACCCCAGGTCGCGCCTCGCGGCTGAGATGTCGAACCACTGGGCCGTGGAGAGCTCACTGGCAGCGAAGCGGGTCATCAGCGGCTCCGAGGTGACTCCGAAGAGCGAGTAGGTCGCTTCGAGCACGGCGCCGATGGCGTAGGCGACCTTGGCTGGTATCGGTCGACCGACTCTCGGAGCCCCAGCCGCTTCGAGCATGCGGTTCGCGAGCGTCCAGACTCCGAGGGGCTCTCCGTCGCTGATGAAGTACACGTCGCCGGGCAGCGTGCCGGGCGCCAGGAGCTTGTCGGCAGCCAGCAGGTGCGCGTCGACACAATTGTCGATGTAGATCGAGTCGGTCTTGGGGTCGCGAGTGCCCACTTGGCGCAACCGCCCGGCCTTCGCTCGCGAGAGCAGCCGCGGCAGCAGGTGCTTGTCGCCGGGGCCCCAGATGAAGTGCGGGCGCAGCGAGACGGTCTTCAGCGTGGCGTCGTTTGCGGCGCGAACACGCTGCTCTCCGAGGGCTTTGGTTCGCGGGTAGTGGGCCAAATAGTGCGCGGCGTAGGGCAGCGATTCATCGCCTCCTTCGAGGTCGGCGTGCGCGTGCACCACGCTGGGTGAGCTTGTGTAGACCAGGCCCGTCACGTAGCTCGCCCGGCAGGCGGCGATGACGTTCTCGGTGCCGGTGACGTTGATGGCTTGAAACTCGCGCGGGTCACCCCAACCACCTGCCAGGGCGGCGGTGTGAAAGACGACGTTGATGTCGGTGCACGCGGCGGTGACCGAACCGAGGTCTCGAATGTCACCGCGGCGCGTTTCGACGCCAAGCTCGCGCAAGCCGGGGTAATCGTTTCGGGCCAACACGCGCACGGTGTCGCCGCGTGCGGCCAGGGCTCGCACCAAAGAGCTGCCGAGAAAGCCGCCGCCGCCGGTGACCAGGGCTCTCATGGCGTGTGCTCGGCCGCCCAGACGGCGAGCTTTTCTCGCTCGATTTTCGCGTTGTGCCGGGCATCGACGGGGAAGGCGCCTTCGTAGATTTGAAAAGAACGCAGCGCACCCGTCTCGACGTGGCGCGCGGCCATCGCTTTGAGCTCGGTGATGAGCTGAGCGTGGGTCAACGGCATTTCAGGCTCGCGCTCGATCAGCACGCGGGGCACTTGCTGGCCACGTTCGCCGACGCCGACGAGGGCCGTGCGCTTGACCGCCGGGTGCTGGTTGAAGATCTCTTCGATCGGCACGGTGAACAAGGTGCCTTCGCTGGTGACGACCCGGTGGTTCTTGCGCCCGCACATCCACACCCGGCCGGTCTCGTCGAGGTAGCCGACGTCGCCCATGCGGTGCACGACGTCGCCGCCTTCACGAATCTTGGCCAAGGCCGTCTGCGCGGGGCGGGCGTAGTACTCGCGTGTGACGACGGGGCCGCTGACGGCGATCTCCCCGATCTGGCCTTCGGGCACGAGCAGGTCGTCTGACCAGACCTCGATCGGTTCGTCGGAGATGCGAATGATTCGCACCTTGGTGCCTTCGACAGGCTTGCCGACGCAGACGCCTCGACCCGACGCTGCACCGAGGGCGGTGTCGGCCAGCACCTCTTTGCTGCCGATGCTGGCGACGGGCAGGGCCTCGGTGGCTCCGAAAGGGGTGAAGACCTGCGCGCCGGGCGGGAGCATCGCGGTCATTCGGGTCAACACGTCGTTGCGAACGGGCGCGCCAGAGGACAGCACCCGTTTGATCGTCGGCAAGGTGACCGAGTGCTCGACGCCATAGCGGCTCAGGTTGTCGAGGAGGGCGGGCGAGCCGAACATCATCGTGCACCCATTGGCGGTGATCGCTTCGATGAGCTTCGCGGGTGACGCGGTGCCGGGGGCGCGAAAGTCCATCTCCGGGAGCACGGCGGTCATGCCCAGCGCGGGGTCGAAGAGCGCGAACAGGGGGAAGGTTGGCAGGTCGATTTCACCAGGGCGAATGTCGTAGGTGCTGCGAATCATGCGCACCTGAGCGTCGAACATCTCATGGGTGTAGACGACGCCTTTGGGTATGCCGGTCGAGCCAGAGGTGAAGAGAATCGCCGCGGTTTGATTCGGGCCGGGCTCGGCCATGACGTACGGGCTGCTCGAGCTGCCGAGGGCGAGCACGTGTTGGGCGGTGTGGCCGCCCCAGAGCCAGCGACGCCCGACGGTGACGAGTGCGCTGACCTTGCGAAACGGCCGGGGGAAGAGGACACGCGCGAGGTGCGCGGCGGGTACGCCGATGAAGGCTTCTGGCTCGACCTCGTCGAGACACGAGAGCAATGCGCGCCGCCCGATGCCGGGGTCGATCATCACGATCACCGCGCCAGCCTTGAACAAGCCGAACACCAAGGGAAAAAAGTCGAGGCTTGGCGGCACCATCAGCACGGTGCGCTTGCCTCGGGTGATGCCGATGCGCTCGAGCCCGCGGGCGTAGGCGTCGCTCTGGGCGTCGAGCTGCTCGAAGGTGATCGACCGCCAGCCACCGAACCCGTCGGGCGCCACGATCGCCTTTCGAGTCGGCTCGAGCCTGGCCATCGCTGGTACGTGCGAAGCGATGTTCGCGCTGGTCATGAAGGGTTGAGTGGGTTCGCTTTGAGAAAGTCACGAATGAGCGGCAAGATTTCTTCGTGCGCGTCTTCGAGCACGTAGTGCCCCGCGTCGTCGAAGGTGTGCACGGTGGCGTTCGGTAGGCGGCGCCTCCACTCAGCGAGAAATGCGTCATCGAAGACGAAGTCTTTGCGGCCCCAGCAAATCATGATCGGCAGCTTCGAGAATTGGCCGAGCTTCTGCGAGACCTCGTGCACCGTCGGCCAGCTCGGGTCACCCGGCTTGAGGGGTATGTCTTCGACGAACCGCTGCACCGCGATGCGATGGGCCCACGAGTCGTAGGGGGCGAGGTACGCCTTTTTGACGAGCTCGGTCATGCGCCCCGGGCGGGTCGAGCAGGTGATGTTCGCGCCCCGGCTGAACGCGTTGAGCCCGCGAACGGGGAACGAGAAGAACGGCAGGTGCCGCACGACGGCGATCTGCCAGGGGAGCTTGCGGCCCTCGGGCAGCCCGAAGCCTGCGGTGTTGAGCACCACGATGCGCTTGATTCGCTCGGGGTAGCGGGTGGCGAAGGCCATGCCGATCATGCCGCCCCAGTCGTGCACGATGAGGGTGATGTTGGCACTCACGCCGAGGTGGGCGAGCAGCGCATCGAGGTCGTCGACCCGCTGCTTGAGAACATAGTCATACTTATCATCGTCGGGCTTATCACTGAGCCCGCAGCCGACATGGTCGGGCACGATGGTGCGGTAGCTGCCGCTGAGGCCCTTGATCAGGTTGCGCCAGTAGAACGACCACGTGGGGTTGCCGTGCAGCATGACCAGCACTTCGCCCCGGCCCTCGTCGAGGTAGTGCATGCGAACGCCGTCGCGAACCTCGAGGTGGTGGCCCTGCCACGGGTAGAGCTCACGGTACGGCGTCACGTCGAAGGTATCTTTGGTTATTGTCGTCATGATTATCACCACTGAATGCCGAGCATCAGGCAGTTGAGCCCGCTGCCGATGCCAAGAAAGGCAACCCGGTCGCCGGCCTTGAAGAATTGGGCCTCGGCGGCGCGGGCGGCAGTGAGGGGCACCGAGACGGTGCCGATGTTGCCGAGCTTCTCGAAGGTCGAAAAGTCTCGAGCCTGGTCGATGCCGAGGGTCGAGAGCACCTCTCGGCGGTGACCCGAGCCGACCTGGTGGCAGATGACGCGGTCGACGTCTCCGGTTTGCCAGCCGGTGGTGTCGAGAAAACGTCGCCAGGTTCGCTGACCGAGCTCGACGCCGTGCTCCAGCACCGCAGAGGCGTCGGTGTCCATCACGTTGGGGGTCTCGCCGAGCAGGCCTCGCGCGGGGCCCCATCGGCAGATTCGGTGGTGCTCTGGGGCGCTCTGCGCGGCGGCGGCGATCAATCGGTGCTCCGAGTCAGAGAACCCGACCTGCGTGAGCACGACCGCGACCGCGCCAGAGCCTCCGGTCATCGTCGCGAGGCCGAGGCGGTAGCGCTCGAGCGTGGGGTCGGCGTTGAGGCGGGCAATGGTGGCCTCGACGATCTCGCGAGAGCTCTCAGACGCGACGATCAAACCAGCGCGCATCTGGCCGAGCTCGATGCGATTGGCGATCTCGACCATGCCGTTGAGCACACCGAGGCAGGCATTGGAGACATCGAAGATCAGCGCATCAGGCCCGGTGCCGATGGCCTCCGCGACGGTGCAGGCCGTGGCGGGCTCGAGGTTATCGCGACAGACCCCGGCGTAGACGACGGCGCCCAGCTCAGATGCGGGTACTCCACTGGCAGCGAGGGCCTTCTTGGCCGCCAGGGCAGCGCAGTCACCCATCTTCGACCCCACAGGCCACACCCGGCGCTCGCGAATGCCGGTCAGCGACTCGATTTGCCCGGGGTCTAAGCGCAGCGCCGAGTAGAGCGGGGCCAGGCGAGCCTCGAGGCTCGGTGTCGACACTTTTTCGTCGGGCAGCGCGTAGGCGATGGCCTCGAGGCAAACCCTGGTCCACCTCATGGGTGCGCCTCATCGGCGACCAGCCGCAGAGAGAAGTTGGTCATCGAGTAGATGACCCGACCGTCGACGCTGAGCAGGCCATCGGCGACGATCAGCTGGTCATCGACGTGGGTCACGGTCGCCTGAACCTGAACGAGCCCATTGGTCGGCACGACCTGCCCGCGGTACTGCCACTTGTGCTCGCGGCCCAGGGCCATGGTCTCGAAGCGGTGGGTGCCTGACAACCGGCCGAAGCGCTCGCGGGCGAAGACCTTCATCAGCTGCAGCATGGCCTCGAGGCCCAGCGAGCCCGGCATCACCGGGT
>JANLPS010000428.1:0-9680 GCA_031367385.1 Archangium sp.
CCCTCTTCTTTCGCGTGGGCCCACTCGTGGGCGTACCCGCTCATCGCCGCTTCGGTGCCGCGGTACATCATCGTCACGGTCTCAATCGTGCCGACGCCGGCTTTCTTGAGGCCGAGCAATTCGCGCACCGCGTCGACCGCGGTGTTGCCGCCGCCGATGACCACCGCGTGCTTGACCATGCTGAGGTCGAGGGGGTGCGCTTTCATTTCGGCAATGAAATCAACGGCTCCGTGCACGCCGGGCAAGGCCTGACCCGGCACTTCGAGCCAGCTGTCGGGCCCCAGGCCGAAGCCAAGAAACAACGCGTCGTGCTTGGCCTCGAGCTCGGCCCACGAATGGGTACGAGGCACATCGACGCCCGTCACCACGTCGATGCCGCCGATCTTCAAGACCCAGTCGACCTCGGCCAACGAGTCATTCGCCCGCATCTTGTACGGAGCGACTCCGGTGGTGTTGAGGCCTCCGACGACGGCAGCGCGCTCATACAGCGTCACCTTGTGGCCGAAGCGGCGCAGGCGATGCGCGGCGGCGAGGCTTGCGGGGCCTGCTCCAATCAAGCCGACCGACTTGCCGGTGTCAGCGCCCGCCTCGAAGAACTGCCAATTCGACTCGAACGCGCTGTCGGTGGCGAAGCGCTGCAACCGGCCGATTTGAATCGGCGGCACGTCTTGCTCATTGTGAACGCAGTCACCGACGCAGAGCACCTCGACCGGGCACACGCGCGCGCAGCTCATGCCGAGCACGTTGCTCTCGAAGATGGTGCGCGCCGCGCCCTCGATGTTGCCGGTGCCAATCTTGCGAATGAACTCGGGAATGTTGATCTCGGTCGGGCACGCCTTGATGCACGGAGCGTCGTAGCAATACAGGCAGCGGTTGCTCTCGACGCGCGCCTCCTGCAACGAGAAGGCTGGCTTGGCGTCTTCGAAGACCGTCTCGGCGCGCTTCGGGTCGAGTGGCTGGCTCATGTCTCGAACGCCTCGTCGGCGATCACCAGTGCCCGGTCGATGATCTCGAAGCCATGCGCGAGCTCCTGCTCGGTGACGCACAGCGGAGGGTTCGAAAAGATCGTGCCCCCCTGAATCAACGTGAACAGGCCGTTGGCTTTGAAGAACTCGCCAATCTTGCCCATCGCCGGGTGTGAGCCGTTGTACGGCACCAGGCGCTCGCCCTTCGCGTTCTTCTGCAGCTCGATGAGCCCGAACAACCCGATGTTGCGCGTGGTGCGAACCGAGCGGTGCTTGCCCTTGAGCTTCTCGTGGTGCGCGCGCATCACGGGGTCGAGCCGCGCCGCGTTCTCGGTCATCTTCTCTTCGAGCAAGGTGTCGATGACGGCCTCGGCGACCTCGAGACAGAACGGGTGCGCGTTGTAGGTCAGGCCACCCCAGAACACGTTGTCTTGAAAGTGCTTCGCGATGCGATCTGAGACCGCCATCAAGCCCAGGGGCACGTAGCTCGAGGTGAGGCCCTTCGCGGTGGTGACGATGTCAGGCACCACGTCGTCGTGCATGAAGGCGAACAGCTCGCCGGTGCGGCCCCAGCCCGCCATCACCTCGTCGCAGACCAGCAAGATGCCGTACGAGTCGAGCAGGGCCTTCAGCTTCTTCAAGTACCCCTTGGGAGGAATGAGGATGCCGTTCGTGCCGGTCACCGTCTCGATGAACATGGCGGCGATGGTGTGTGGGCCCTCGAAGCGAATGACCTCGTCGAGGTACTGCAGGTTGTTCGCGACGATCTCTTCGTCGTTGTCGCCGAACGAATAGTCCCAGGGCTTCGGGTCCATCACTTTGATGAAGCCGGGGCCTCCGGGCTCGTTGGGCCAGCGACGCGGGTCGCCGGTGAGCTGAATCGAGTTGCCGGTGGCGCCATGGTAGCTGCGGTAACGGCTGAGAATCTTCTGCCGGCCGGTGAAGAAGCGCGCCGCGCGAACCGCGTTCTCGTTGGCTTCAGCGCCGCCCAGGGTGAAGAAGAACGTATTCAAATCACCGGGGAACAGCCCTGCCAGCTTCTGGCTGAACCGCGCGCGCACTTCGGTGGCGGCGCCCGGGTAGACGAAGATCAGCTTGTCGCAGGCCGCCTTCATGCGAGCGACGACCTTCGGGTGGCTGTGGCCGATGTTCACGCTCATCAACTGGCTGTTGAAGTCGATCCACTTCTGGCCGCTGGGGCCGTACATCCACACGCCCTTCGCGTCGGTGACCGGCAGCGGGTTGACCTTGCCGGTGGCCGACCACGAAAACATCGTGTGCTTCTTCGAGAGCTCGACGATTTCTTGTTCGTTCACTTGATTGAAACCTCAGCTCATCCACGTTTGGTCTTTTTGCAGCGCCCACTTCGCGGTGACTTTGCGAGTGCGGGTCCAGAAGCGAAAGCCGTCCCAGCCGGTGATGTCGCCGTGGCCGAAGCGTGAATCGTTCCACCCGCCGAAGGCGAAGGGCTCGCGGGGCACGGGCACTCCGACGTTGACGCCGCACATGCCGGCTTCGGCTTTGCGCATCACCTCGCGCGCGACGTGGCCGCTGGTCGTGTAGACCGACGAGGCGTTGCCGTAGGGGTTGGCGTTCTCGACTTTCATCGCCTGGTCGACGGTGGGCACGCGAACGATCGACAGCACCGGCCCGAAGATCTCTTCGCACGCGGCCGCCATCTCGGGCTTGACGTTGTCGAGAATGGTGACGCCGACCCAGTTGCCGGTCTCGGTCGCGCGTTGATTGCGCCCATCGATGAGCACCTTGGCGCCGAGCTTCTCGGCGTCGTTGATGTACTTCGTGATTCGTTCGACCGAGACCGGAGTGATGATCGGCCCCATGTCTTTGCCCAGCTGCACCTTCTTCGCGCGCTCGACGACGGCGCCGATGATGTGGTCGACGTTGCCGACCGCCATCAACACCGAAGCCGCCATGCAGCGCTGACCGGCGCACCCGGTGAATGACGCGACGACGTTCTCTGCGGTGAGCGCAACGTCGGCGTCGGGCACCACGATCAGATGATTCTTCGCGCCGCCAAGGCACAACGCGCGCTTGCCGCTCATCGACGCGCGGCCGTACACGGCTTTGGCCGCGGTGGTCGAGCCGACGAAGGCGACGGCCTTGATGCCGGGGTGATCACAGAGCGCCTCGACGGTCGAACGGCCGCCCTGCACGAGTGAAAACACGCCATCAGGCAGACCCGAGGCCTTGAAGATTTCGGCGAGACGCAAGGTGGTCAGGGGCACGCGCTCCGACGGCTTCAAGATGAACGCGTTTCCACCGACCAGGGCCTGCGGCAACATCCACAACGGTACCATCAGGGGAAAATTGAAGGGCACGATACCGGCGACCACGCCGAGCGATTCGTAGGTGGTCTCGCAGGTGACGCCGCGGCTGACCTCGAGGTTTTCACCGGTCGCGATGTTGGGCAGTGAGCAGCCGTACTCGAGGCACTCGATGGCCTTCGACACCTCGGCCCTGGCCTCGTCGAACACCTTGCCGTTCTCATGCGAGACCAGCCAGCCGAGCTCGTCGATGTCGCGAATCATCAGCTCGCGGGCGCGGTACATCACGTAGGCGCGGTCGCGCATCGGCATCTCGCGCCAGGTCAGGTGCGCGGCGCTGGCGGCCTTCACCGCAGCGTCGACGTCGGCGGCCGACGAGAACTTCACCGTCGACATGGTCTTGCCGTGGCGCGGGTTGACGATGTTCATCGACTCGGTGCCGGTGGGCGAGACCCACTTGCCGCCGATGTAATTTTGAGCCGGGCTGAACTCGGTGAAGTCGTACGTGGTCGCGGGAAATTTGGCGATGGTCATGAATGGGGGTCCTTATTCACTTCACTTGGAGACGGCAGTGGGCGCGCGCTTGACGCTCGACCAGGGGTTTCGAGAATTGCGTTTGACCTGCGCCTCCCAGAATGGGGCATTGCAGGGGCGGGAGACGTAGCGGCCGCGGCCTTTTTCAGCCGAGAGCTTACCGTTTTGCCAGAGCACGGTGCCGCGGGAGATGGTGACCGCCGCGTTGCCGACGGTCTCCATGCCTTCGTAGACGTTGAAGTCGATTTTCTGGTGATGGGTGTTCTTCGAAATCGTTCGTGATTTCGCGGGGTCCCAGATCACGATGTCGGCGTCGGCGCCGATGGTGAGCGACCCCTTCTTCTGCAAGTTGAAGATCTTCGCCGCGTTGCTCGAAGTGGCCGCGACGAACTCAGACGGAGTCAACCGGCCCGTGCGAACACCGTGGGTCCACAAGACCGACATGCGATCTTCGACTCCGCCAGTGCCGTTGGGGATCTTGCGAAAGTCGTCGATGCCCGCGCGCTTCTGATCAGTGCAGAAGCAGCAGTTGTCGGTCGCGGTGGTCTGCAACATGCCCGACTGCAAGCCACGCCACAGCGCGTCTTGGTGCTCCTTCGAGCGAAACGGAGGGCTCATCACGTAGTGGGCCGCCGTGTCCCAGTTCGTGTTGCGGTAGACCGAGTCGTCGATGACCAGGTGCTGCGAGAGCACTTCACCGAAAACGCGCTGACCTTCGAGCCGCGCGCGGGTGATCGCCTCGAGCGAGTCGATGCACGAGGTGTGAACGACGTACAGCGGCACGCCGAGCACTTCGGCGATCCGAATGGCCCGATTGGCTGCCTCGCCCTCGCACTCAGGAGGCCGCGACAGCGGGTGACCCTCTGGGCCCGTGATGCCCTTGGCGAAGACCTCTTGCTGAAGGCGGTAGACCAGGTCTCCGTTCTCAGCGTGAACCGTGCACAACGCGCCCAGCTCACGGGCGGTCGAGAAGCTGTTCACCAAGACCTCGTCGTCGCACATCAACGAGTTCTTGTAGGCCATGAAGTGCTTGAAGCTGCTGACGCCGTGCTCCTTGGCGAGCGAGATCATGTCGCGTTTGACGCTCTCGTCCCACCAGGTGATGGCGACGTGAAAGGCGTAGTCGCTGGCTGACTTCTCGGCCCAGCCGCGCCACTTCTTGAACGCCTCGAGAATGTTCTCTTTCGGGTCGGGGATGACGAAGTCGATGATCGTCGTCGTGCCGCCCGCTGCCGCAGCGGTGGTGCCCGAGAGAAAATCGTCGACCGCGGTGGTGCCCATGAAGGGCAGTTGCATGTGGGTGTGCGGGTCGATGCCGCCGGGCATGACGTAGGCGCCGCCGGCGTCGATGACGGTGGCTCCGGTTGCGTCGAGGTTGGTGCCGAGCGCGACGATCGATTCTCCGTCGATCAACACGTCGGCGCGGCTCTCGCTCTCGGCGGTCACCACGGTGCCGCCACGAATCAGGGTTTTCATTGCTTTACGCCTTTCGAAGCAGGTCGTCGTACGCGTCGGGGCGACGGTCGCGAAAGAATTGCCACTTGTTGCGCGCTTCGTCGATGACGCCCAAATCGAGATCAGCGATGAGCAATTCGTCTTTGTCTTGCGACGCCTCGGCCACGATTTCGCCGCGCGGGTTGACGAAGTAGCTCGTGCCGTAGAATCGACCGATGTTCCACGGGGCTTCGGTGCCGACCCGGTTGCTCGCCGCGACGTAGTAGCCATTCGCCACTGCGTGGGCGGGCTGCTCGATCTTCCACAACGATTGAGAGAGGCCGGCGACGGTCGCCGACGGGTTGAAGACGATCTCAGCGCCATTGATGCCGAGCGCGCGAGCCCCTTCGGGGAAGTGGCGGTCGTAACAAATGTACACGCCGATGGTCGCGTAGCGGGTCTTGAAGACCGGGTACCCGCCGTCGCCGGGCGTGAAGAAGAACTTCTCCCAGAACCCCGCGACCTGGGGAATGTGCTGCTTGCGGTACTTGCCCAGGTACTTGCCGTCGGCGTCGATGACCGCGGCGGTGTTGAAGTACACGCCCCGCATCGCCTTTTCGTAGACCGGCACGACGATGACCATTTCGTATTTGCGGGCAATGGGCGCCAGGCGCTCGACAGTCGGGCCAGGCACCATCTCGGCGGCTTCGTACCAGCGCGTGTCTTGGCTGGGGCAGAAGTAGGGGCCGTTGAAGATCTCCTGCAGGCCCAGAATCTGAACCTTCTTCTTGCCCGCCTCTTCGATGAGCGTCAGGTGCTTCTGAAACGCAGCCTCTTGAATCTCGGCGACCGGGCGCTTTTCGTCGTTGATGGGGTTGCTGGCCTGAATCAAACCGCAGCGAACAATCTGGCTCATGCGTCTCTCGAGGGGCGAGGGTGAAAAAGTCGGCGACCATAGGGGCCGCGCCGAGCCAGGTGCAAGCGTGCCCTGAACCCGTTCGAAGGGCCTGCGCCGAACAGAATGACGCACTGCGGCTCTGGTCGCCCCGAGCGAAATTTGCAGTCGGTGGCTTCAAAGCCGTACCAAGCTCAACAGGCTTTCGGTTTCGAGAGGTCGTGAATGATTTTCGACGCGCGGGGGGCCGGTGGCGAACGTATGGACGCGTGACCGCGCGAAGCGATTCTACCTCGGGTTCGGTCTCTTCGGGCTTGCCGCAGTCTGTGCCGGCTTCGGTACGACGTATGGCGTGCCGATGGCGCGGGGGTCGTTTGCGGCCCCGGTCATCGTTCACGTTCACGGCGCGCTTTGCCTGACCTGGGTACTGCTCTTCATCGGCCAATCAGTGCTGGTGCGACTGAGCCACACGCAGCTGCATCGCACGCTGGGTCTCATCGGTGTGCCGGTCGCACTGGGGATTCTGCTCAGCGGGATGGGCACCGCCCGCTGGGCCACGGCGCGGGACCTTGGGACTGACCCCGCCGCGCCCACGGCGATGATTGGCACCCTCACCAGCCTCACGCTCTTCGCGGGGTTCGTGATCTTCGGCGTTGCGATGAGGCGCAGACCCGATTGGCACAAGCGCCTGCTGATGCTCGCGACGGTCGTGGTGCTCTGGCCTGCGTTCTTCCGCTTTCGCCACCTGCTCCCATCGGTGCCTCGCCCCGATATTTGGCTGGCCCTGGTGCTGCCAGATCTCGCGATGGTCGTTGCGGCTGTTCGCGATCGGCTTGTGTACGGTCGAGTGCACCCGGTGTGGGCCATTTGGGGCACCGCGCTCGTTCTCGAACAGTCTGTTGAGGTGTTGGCGTTCGACTCTGCGCTTTGGCGGGAGCTCGGTGGCGCTGTTTACCGTTTCGTGGAGTAGCGAAACCGTGAGGTCAACCCTCCAAACCATGCGTTGCGGCATGCACCTCAGCCCGGCGGGGCGGTTTTGGCTTCCCGCGAAGTGAAATCGGGTCCGAAACCACGAGTCGCAGCGTGCGCGTCGACCTCAACAGCCGGCTTTGGCTTCCTGCGAGGTGAGCTCGGGGTCTGAACCCATGAGCTGCATGCTGCAACCAGGCTCCGCGCACCCGTTTGGGCTTCGCGCCAAGTGAGCTCCGGCCCCCAAACCATGAGTTGCAGCGTGCACTTCGCCTCGGCGAGCCGGCCTTGGCTCCCGGCACAGCACAATCGAGGTCCGGAGCCATGAGTTGCAGCGTGCAACTCCCCCCGCCGGCCTCGTTTTGACCTCCCGCGAAGCGAAACCACCTCCGAGACCACGAGCTGCAGCGTGCAACTCCCCTCGCCGGCCTCGTTTTGACCTCCAAGCGAAGCGAAACCACCTCCGAGACCACGAGCGGCAGCGTGCAACCCGCCTCGCCGGCCTCGTTTTGACCTCCCGCGAAGCGAAACCGCACCACGAGCCATGGAGTTGCAGCGCGCACTTCAGCTCGGCGCGCAAAAAGACCACACTGCCGGCGGGCGCCTACGGCACGACAGGCACGGTCGGCGGTAGCGGCGAGAACGCCTCGCCTCTGAAGTCGGCCAGAATTGGCGGCGCCGCGACCTCTGGCACCGCGCAATGCCCGACTTCACTCCCCAACAACGAGCCCGTGCGCGTGGGAAAGCTCGTGGTCGGCGCGAGAGAGTAATCGAAGTCGATGCAATTCTGCGCCGCCGGGCAGTGCGGGGGCAGCCCTTTGTACGGCCCCAGCGGCGCGCCCTTCGAGCAGTCGGAGCCGCTCGGCACGACAGAGTGTCGGTATTCGACGAACCGGCGCACGTTGCTCGGTACGCTGATGTTCTTGCTCGGCTGGTACGGGTCGATGATGAACAACCGCGCGACGCCTCGGCGGTCGGCTGCTACCCGGGTGTCGGCCGCCAGCACGCCAGCGAGCTCGACTCCTGCATACCCGCCCCACGAGAAGCCCAGAATGTTGACGTCGCACAGCGTGTCGACGGCATTCACGACATTGTCGTGGTTCGTGTCGAGCGCGGCGAAGAGCGGCGGGTACAGCGTGTTCTTGGTGTTCACCAAGAACGTGTTGAAGGTATGAAAGCATGTCGAGCCGCTACAGCTCGAGATGACGCCGGGTATCACGGGGTCGTCGCAGATCGAGTCGAACGGCGTGTTCGAGCCCCCACGCTCGGTGGCACCGGTGAGGCAGATGGTCAGCTGACACGCGGCAGGCGAACCCGCATCAGACACGCCTGCGTCGACGATGACGATGGCGCCTGCATCGTTCGGCTTTCCCGCGTCGACCGGGGGCTGGCCCGCATCGACTGCGTTCGACCCTGCGTCGACCGGGGGCTGACCTGAATCGAGATCGCTCGACCCTGCGTCAACCACGATCGTGCCGGCATCAACACCGGAGTCGCTTCGCGCCACGCTCGCGTCGACAGCGTCAGAGCCCGGCGGTGATGCACCGCACGCGCCGCCGAGAGCAACGAGGAGAGCCCAGTGAATTCGACGCATGGTAACGACCCTCGAAACAGGAGGCAGGGGTATAGACCCCTTCGCCTCTCGCCGTCACGGCCTCGAGGTGGTATCGCCCGCGAAGGAGACGACCAAGAGAATGCATCGCCTCGCGCTGGGGATTGTCGGAGCGCTGTTCATCGGACTGGCGTGCCAGCACTCGCCACCCACAGCGCAGACTCTACTCGATGGAGTCGATGACACGGCGCTGTTCGTCGAGGCGAAGCGAAGGTGTCTCCTGAACCAGATGCGCGGCTGCGTGACTCAAGCGCAAATGACCGAGTGGGGCCGTGGCACCGTGGCCGACGCGGCCGAGGCGAAGCGCTTGTTCACGACCGTCTGCCGCACCGAAACGCCCGATGCCGGAGTCAACGCCTGCGCTCAACTGCGAAGGCTGGAGCGACTCGAAGAGGTGGCCTGCCAAAGCGATGTACCAGACGGCGCCGAATCAGATGGCGGGAGTACGGACGGGGGGCTCGACCGAAGCGCCATCTTGCACGTCGTCAAGGCTCACGAAGGTGCGATCAAGAATTGCTACGAACGCAGTCTGAGCGAACGACACGCGCCCGAGGGTACAGTCAAGATGGCGTTCACGATTCGCCCCAACGGTCGCATCAAGTCAGTCACTGCACTTGAATCAATCGCGAACGAACCGGTGCTCGACCACTGCATCAGCGATGAGATTCGTCGCTGGCGATTCCCCTGCCCCGCGGGTGGAGGCGTAGTCAATGTCACCTTCCCCTGGGTGTTCTCGGTCGAGTCGCCCGACGCCGGTCGCGATCGCGCGGAACCGCAAGCGACCCAAGGCACGTGACCCCTTCACGCGACCAGCCCGTGACGCCCCGCCGGGCCTGCGCTATGAGCCGCGCGCATGAACGCAGAGCAGACCGAGCACGCTGACGGCCGCGTCGAGCTCAACGCCGGCTTGCAGCTCACCGACGACTCGCTGGTGAACAAAGATCTCGCGCCGACCCACGTCTCGGAGCGCACCTGGACCACGTACA
>JANLPS010000301.1:0-3238 GCA_031367385.1 Archangium sp.
TCAGAATGCCCATCGCCACGCTTTGGTTGACCGGCGAATCTTCGACCATCAGAACCTTGAGGTTTCGTGTGAGGGCCTGCGGCGTGCTCGGGATCACTTTCTGCGCGATAGCGCGCGGCCCAGCGAGCGGGAGCGTGAACCAGAACCGACTGCCGCGGCCATATTCGCTCTCGACCCCAATCTCGCCGCCAATGCTTTCGACCAGCTTCTTGCAGATGGCCAAGCCCAAGCCGGTGCCCCCGTACGCGCGAGCGGTTGAGCTTTCGGCCTGTGAGAATCGCTGAAAGAGCTTCGGCAGGTGTTCGGGGCGTACGCCGATGCCCGAGTCTTCGACGACCAGTTTGCAGCATGACGCGAGCGTCTCGAAGCGCAGTCGAATCGACCCGGTGGCAGTGAATTTGATCGCGTTGCCGACCAAGTTCATCAACACCTGACGAACCGCGTCGGCGTCGGCCCAGGCTGCGGGCACTCTCGCCTCGAGGTCGACGTCGAGCTGCAGACTCTTCTTCGCCGCTTCTCGCATCAGGAGGCGCGCCACCTCAATGCTCAATTCGCGAGGGTCGAAAGCCGAAGGGGTCAGCTGGCGACCTCCGGCTTCGATTTTCGAATAATCGAGAATATCGTTGATCACCGTCAGCAGTGAGTGCCCGCTGTCTCGCACGAGGGCGAGCATCTCGCGTTGGTGCTCATTCTCGACGCCCTCGGCGAGCAAGAGGTCGGTGATGCCGATGACTCCATTCATTGGGGTGCGAAGCTCGTGGCTCATGGTCGCGAGAAATTCGCCCTGCGCCCGCATGGCGCCTTCGGCGACGTTTCTGGCTGCTTCGAGCACCCGCTCGCGGTCGCGCAGGAGGGTCACGTCGGAGAACGAGCACACCACGCTCGATGGTTTCTCTGCGCCCGGCTGAAACATCGGCTGTGCATTCATCAACAACCACCGAATCGACTCACCCTCTTTGACGCCCATGATGACGTCGCGAACCGCGAGGCCGGTTTCGAATGACCGCGTCGCAGGGTGCTCGTTCGGCGAAAGCAGAGTGCCATCATCGCGAACGGCTCGCCACCCGGGGTCAAGCAAACTGCGGCTGTTCAGCAGACCTGCGCTGGCGTTCAAGATTCGTTCGGCGGCCGGGTTCCAGAATTCGATTGCGCCGGAGCTGTCTTGAACAATGAGCCCGTCGTGCATCGCCGCGACAATGGCCGTGTTTTTTCGCTCGGTCGCGTGAAGAGCCTCGAGGGCCTGCTCGAGCTCGAAAGCCTTGAGGCGGGCCTCGAGCAAGACCTCGACCTGCCGAGCCAAGCGCTCGAGCGAATCATTGACCTCATCGCACAAAATTCGCGGCCGATGGTCGATGACGCACAGCGTACCCATCGGGAGCTTCTTGGGCCCAATTCTCAAGGGCACGCCCGAATAGAAGATGACGTGCGGAGGGTTGATGACCAGCGGGTTGTCGGCGAACCGAGCGTCGAGCCGCGCGTCCTCGATGGTGAACCGCGACTCAGGAGAGGCGATGGCGTGGCCGCAGAAAGAGATGCCGCGAGGCGTTTGAGACGCCTCGAGGCCGACCCGGGCCTTGAACCACTGACGAGATTCGTCGATCAACGACACCAAGCTGATAGGGCACTGGCTGATTCGAGCCGCCAGCGTCACCAGACCCTGAAACTCGGGCTCGGGCTGCGAATCGAGCACCAGGCATTGCTCGAGTTGCTCGAGCCGTTCGTGTTCATTCGCCAAGAGCGGTGCAACTTGCATTCACAACCGTGACCGGCTTGGCGCAGAGAAGCCATGGCGAGCGTCTGTGTCTTCTTACGCACACGGGCCCGCGCCCGCCGACCGAGCGGGGTGAGGCTCTCGTGGCGCCGCAGGTGTCGACACGCTGCCTCCCCAATCAGCGTGGCGTGCGAGGGCGCGTGCCGCGGGTGCTACCCGATTACCCACAGCGTGGCGCGCCTGGGTGAAGTAAAGGGTCCCTTCATGAGATCTCCGCAAGAGCTGTACTCGTCTCCGACCGACACGATTTTGGCTGAAGAGTCTTCACGTGCGTTCATGCAGCGCGTCTACGCGTGGATGACGGGGGGCCTGGCGCTCACCGGCGTCACCGCGCTGGTCGTCGCTTCTCAGCCCGCGCTGATGGCCGGCATCTCGAAGCTGATGTGGCCCCTGCTGATTGGCCAATTGGTGCTCGTGTTCGCATTCTCGGCCATGGCCCACAAGGTCAACACCGCCGTCGCCGCCCTGATGTTCTTGGGCTACTCGCTGATGACAGGCTTGGTCTTCAGCCTGCTGTTTTACGTCTACACGGCGGGGTCTATCGCCTCGACGTTCTTCGTCACCGCCGGCGCCTTCGGAGCCCTCTCGGTCTTCGGCCTCGTCACCAAGCGAAACCTCTCGGCGATGAGCACGTTTCTCTTCATCGGCCTCATCGGGCTCATCATCGCGGGCGTCGTGAACATCTTTTTGCACTCCGAGATGCTCTCGTTCGTCGCCTCGTGCGCGGGCGTGTTGGTCTTCGCCGGCCTCACCGCGTGGGACACGCAGAAGCTCAAGACGATGCACGCGACGGCCGGCTACAAAAGCTCGGGCTCGTTGGCAATTAATGGTGCGCTGATGTTGTACCTCGACTTCATCAACCTCTTTCTCTATCTGCTGCGGCTGTTCGGCCGTCGCCGCTAACGCGCGCTAAACAGCTGATACGGCTGACGATTTCGAAAGAGGCGCCCGAGCAATTGGGCGCCTCTTCACTTTTGGGAGAGACTCGCCCTCGTCTATGACGGTGGCGTTCGTCGAAGTTCTTGGCTGCGTGTCTGTCTTCCCGGTTGAAGAGGGCCAGAGGCACGCGCTCGACCCAGACCAACCCTTTCGCATCAACCGCGGCTCGGGCGACTTACCGTTGCCGCACGCCCGAGTCAGCCGCGTTCACGCCCGTCTGCAGTACGCCAAGGGCGGCTGGTGGGCCATCGACGAGACCTCGACCAACGGCACCCTGGTCAACGGCCGCAACGCAAACCCCGCCATTCGCCTCATGCCAGGCGACGTCATCGACATCGCGGGCGTGCTGCTGCTGCGCTTCGGCACTCCCCCCGCCCGGCACGAAGCCCTCGAGCGCAGCATCTCGGAGCGGCCCGACGATGAGAGCCGCTGGCGCGTCTGGCAAGACTGGCTGCTCGAGACCAGCGACCCCGTGGGAGTGTGGATGAATTCGCACGAGCGCCCGATGACCGACAGGGCGGCGATTCT
>JANLPS010000356.1:0-8851 GCA_031367385.1 Archangium sp.
GCGCCGAAAGCGGTAGAAGCAAAAAAATAACAATACCCGCCGCTAACGTTTACAGCGAGCCGCGCTCGTACGAGCTCGCCACGTCGACCCTGAAGGCGTAGTCGATGTTCTTCCGCTCCTGGGGCTTGAGCGAGATCTTCCACTTCGGGAGCCCGTCGACTTTGTCGAGGCTGTAGCCGGGCGTGGTTTTCTCACCGATGCTCACCGAGATGTCGTCGAGCTCGGAGACGGGCAGACGGTCGCTCAGCACCACCTCGACGGGCACCTTGCCGTAGTTGGCGAGCTCGAAGCGGTAGGCGTAGGTGAAGCGCTTTTTGCCCGCGAACAGGCCGGTGTCGCGGGTCAGCTCTTCGACGACGACCCGCTTGACGCGAATCGTGTCTTCGATGCCCAGCGTGAGGGTGAAGGCCGCGCCTTGGGCGACCCGCTCGAGTGAATAGCGACCGACCAGGCCGGTCGAGCGAAACAGGTCGACCGCCCCGGGCAGCAGGGGCCAGTCGAGCTCGTTGGTCAGGTCAGCCACGCGAAAGGCCACTGGGAGCGCCGACGGCATCACCCGCAGCTCGAGCTTCGCCTTGAGCTTGCGCTTGCCGACGAAGACCCGAATCGCCGAGCCGTCGCCCGAGACCTTGGCCTTGTCGGGTACCTTGAGCTGCACCGAGAGGCCTTGATTGACTGCCCCGGAGACTCCGGGTTTTCGAGGCGCCGCGGGGTCAGCCGAGACCGCGCCGTGAATGTTCGCCTCTTCACGACGCACCAAGACCTTTCTCTCAGGTGCCTTCTCGTTGCCGATCACCGAGAGCTTCTTCAGCTCCGGCGGGGTGGCGTTCTGCACCGGCACCGCGGTGGACAAGGTGACCTCGACGTTCGACCAGTCTTCGCCCGTGATCTGCGTCACCGTGGCGTAGGTCGAAAAATCGACCGCGGCGTCTTCGACCCTCGCCTCGTACACCGGCGCCCACGACGAGCCGCCGACGAGATAGCTCAGTGCGACCTCTGCCGTCGCCCCCGCGGGGCACGAGACGAGCACCTCGACGCGGTACGAGCTTCTTCTCGAGCCCGCGCGCAGCTCGGCCAGTTGACGTTGGGCCTCGGCCTCACGCCGCCCGAGCTCTTGCAGCTTCTGGTGGGCTTCAGCCGCAGCCTTGTTTGCCGACAGCGCGGTCGAGAGCGAGGTGTCGAACGCGGTTTGCCACGCTTTGACGTCGGGCTTTTCGCGCGCCATTTCTTGCGAGGTCATCGTGGTCGCGACGCGCGCGAAGCGCTGAGCCAATGAGCGCTGCTCGTCGGCTCGGTGAACTGCATCATCAAGAGCCGCACGCTCCTCAGCCAGCGAGTCGAAGAGCTTGGCCAGCGACTCGACCTTGGGCGCGAACTCGCGCTCGCTGTTCACCAGCTCGGCGCGCAGCCCGTCAATCGACCCATTCGTGACCCGGGCGCGAAACGAGTCGGCCCCAGCCGCAGGCGGTATCGACTCGAACGTCAAAGAAACCCGTGCCCCGCAGGTCACAGCGGCCAGCCGGGTCACCTGCGCCCGGTCGGGGTACACGACCACCTCGTTGGGTGCGCTCAATGAGCCAGTCATGGCTATGATAATCATAGATAGCATCATCGCGACGTCTCCGATTGGCTCAACTGCCACCCCTGGGGGCGCTTGATGCGGTAGCTGAAGGTGATCACTTGTTTCTGATTGGGCGCGATGCTGAGCCGCCACTCGAGCCCGCCGTTGAGGGCGTCTTGAATCGCTCCAGGCTTCGAGTCGATGAGCGTGGTCTCGACGTTCTTGCTCGTCGTCAACGGCCACTGGTCGTAGACGCGCACTGAGATCGCCGTGGGGTAGGGGTTTACGACCTCGATACTCACCGAGTACGTCGACACTTCGTCTTTCGACACCAGGCCCTGGGTGGCCTCGACGACTTGAATGTTGCGAATCGACTTCACCGCCCGGTCAATGCCCAGGGGCAGGGTGAAGGCCTCACCGGGAGACACCAGCTTCAACCTCGCCGAGCCGGCCGGGTCTGCCCCGACGAAGAGCTGCGCGGGGCCGCCCGGCAGCACTTGTTGCGACGGGTTCTTGAGCTCGGCCACCAGGTACGCCTCTTTCGACAGCGCGGGGAAGAGCTTGCGCTCGACCGTGACTGGCCATTTCTGAGACCAGAGGGCGACCCGGCGAGTGCCCTGCGCCGTTGGCACCGATTCTTTCTGCAGCGAAGCGAACGACAGATCGTACCCGCCCGCGAGCGCGATGGGCGTGTCTGGCCCGTACATCGGAGCCCGCCACGCGCCGGGAGGCGAGAGGCTGAACTGCGCCTCAGCGATTCGAGGCTCCTGTCGACCGGAGGTCGAGACCGTGACGCTGGCGGTGGCGTACAGCCCTTCGGCCTTGGCGACGTCGCCCTCGATCGCGCTTTCATCGAAGTCGACCGGCGCCCTCCGCGAATATTCCTTCTCGCTCGGCATCGGTGCCGCCGCCGGCGCGGGCGTGCTGGGCGCCCGCTCGACGAGGTTTCGCGAACGCAGCTCATCACGTGGCTCGGGTGAGGCGATCATCGGCGGCGCAGGCGGGGCGTTCGAGAGTTTCTCTTTGAATTGCTGGCTCGACAGCCCCGACTCGGTCTCGACCACCACTGGCCTCGGCACGGGCGGGGGAGGCGTGACGCGTTCGGTCACCGGCGTCGCCGTCGGAATGAAGCGATCGGTGGTGCCGATCTTCCACGTCTTGAGAACGGGCACCGGCACGGCCCCGAACGGTATGGCGGTCGACAACGTCAATGCGGCCTGGGGCCAGTCTTCACCGGTCTCCTGCGACACGAGCCCCGCCAACGAGAGCGTGACCAAGCTCGTCTCTGGAGCCAACTGCAGGTCCCAACTGGGGAGCCAGCGGGCTTGGCCGACGACGTAGGTCAGCGTCAGAGTCGCGGGGCCCGAACCGACGAGCTGGGCGGTCACCTTGTAGCCCGTCGCGGTGACGGGGTTGTTGAGCTTGTTGCCCTTGTCGGCCAGCAGCGCGCGCTTCTCGTTGAGCTTCTTGGCGACTTGGTCGACCTCGCGCAGCTTCTGCTGGGTTTTGGCCAACTGCTCGTTCGCGAATTGCACAGCGACGGGCCAGCTCGCTGGAGTCAACCGAGGGGCCGGCTTGAGCACCTCAGCGACCGGCTCAGTCGGGCCCAGGCGTTCGAGCGCCACCCGCTGCTCATTGAGCGCCGCCCGCTCACCGCTGAGCCGGGTCAGCTCGGCGTCGACCTTGTCGAGCTCAGCGATGAAGGCGCGGGCTTCATCGGTTCGCAGCGCCGACGGTTGCAATTGCTGAATGTCGACCCGCCGCACCTCGGCCCCTTGCGCTTCGACGCGAATCGAAGAGAGGTCGACCCCTTGCCGCAGTGGGGGCAGCTCGACGGCTTGGGCACCGGCCAAGGTCAGCTGCGCGGTGCGCACGACGCGGGCCTGATCGGTGAACACGGTGACGCTGGTGACAGGCGCCTCGACGGCCGTCAGGGCAGCCAGGCAGACAAGCAGTGATGTCATTGAAATCCCTCCCGCTCCGCAGAAACGACCGAGCGGGCGGCATCTATCGTTGGAGGGCGGTACCGTAGTTCCCGCGGCGGCCCAATTGTTCGAAAAACCACAGTGCTTTCGCTGCCTTTCACTGCCGCGCGACCTCGGCTAAAACCGCCCGCTCATGACTGATCGCAGCCTGTTTCTCGGCATCGACTTAGGCACCACCAACTCGGCAGCAGCGGTCTTCGATGGCACCCAGGTGCATCTGGTTCGCACCGCGCAGGGTACGACGCTCACGCCGTCGGTGATTCGCATCGACGCGCGCGGCAAGATGATGGTCGGCGCGAAAGCCCGGCGCATGCTCGACGGCGACCCCGACAACACGCGCGGCGAGTTCAAGCGGTTGATGGGCACCGGCAAGGAGCTCGAATTTCCCGCGGCGAAGTTGAGGCTCAAGCCCGAGGCGCTCTCGGCCGAGGTGCTCAAGTCGCTTCGAGCCGACGTCGAAGAGCAGTTCGGGTTCGCTCCAGCGCGCGCGGTCATCTCGGTGCCGGCGCTGTTCGAGCTGCCACAAGCCTCTGCCACCAGCGAGGCCGCACGGTTGGCGGGCTTCGAGCGAGTCGAGCTGATTCAAGAGCCGATCGCCTCGGCCCTGTCAGCGGGGTGGACGACCGAGAACGCCGCAGGCACGTGGATGGTGTACGACTTCGGCGGCGGCACCTTCGACGCGTCGTTGCTCGAGACCCGTGACGGGTTGCTGCGGGTCATCGGCCACGACGGTGACAACTTTCTGGGTGGTCGCGACTTCGATCAAACGTTGGTCGATCACGTGTTGCGAGAGGTCTCGAAGGCCCAGGGCGGCTCGTTCTTGCGGGCCGACCCTGCGCTCACCGCGGGGCTGCGCAAGCTCAAGCTGGCGGTCGAAGACGCGAAGATCGAGCTGACCCGGGCGACCAGCACCTCGGTGGTGGTGCCGAACCTGACGCTGGGCAGCGAGGTGGTCGACGTCGACGTCACGCTCACCAGCGATGACGTGAACCGCCTGTGCCTGCCATTGGTCGACCGCTCGGTCGCGGTGTGCCTGCGATTGCTCGCCACCCATGGGCTCGAGCCGGCGCAGGTGTCGCGAATGGTGCTGGTGGGAGGCCCGACCGTCATGCCCCTGCTTCGCTCGCGCCTCAAAGAAGTGCTCGGCGTCTCGTTCAGCGACGGCCTCGACCCGATGACGATCGTCGCGCAAGGAGCCGCCCTGTACGCAGCGAGCGCCAACCTCGACGCGCGGCCAGCGGCGAAGCAAGAAGAGCGGGGGCGACGGGTCTGGCTCCAATACCCGGCGATGACCTCTGATCTCTCTCCACACGTCGTAGGCCGGCTGGTCGAAGAAGAAGGCGCGAAGCCGGCCTCGATCTCCTTCGTGCGCGACGACGGGTGGAAGAGCGCCGAAGCCCAGCTCACGCCAGAGGGTACCTTCGTGCTCGCGGTCGACGTGGTACCCAAGAAGCCCAACGTGTTTCGGCTGGTGGGCAAGGGCGCCGATGGCACTGCGGTGGCGCTCAAACCCTCGCAGTTCACCATCGTTCAGGGGCTGACGCTCAGTGACCCGCCGCTCTCGCGCACCATCGGCGTCGCGCTCGCCAATGACATCGTGCGCATCTATTTCGAGCGAGGCGCGCCACTGCCGACCAAGCGCACCTTTCGTCACGAAACGGTCGAGACGATCATCAAGGGGCAGGCCGACAGCCTTCTGCGAATACCCATCGTGCAGGGCGAGTTCGAGACGGCGCACCTCTGCCGGCTGGTGGGTTCGCTGGTCATTCGCGGAGATCAGGTCAAGCAGACACTGCCGGCGAACACGGCGGTCGAGCTGACTCTCGAGCTCGATCGCGGAGGCCGGCTCTCGGCGCGCGCGATGGTGATGTCGACCGGGCAAGTCTTCGAAGAGGTGGCCCAGCTGCTTGTTCCCGACGCGACTCCGGAGTCGCTCGAGAGCGGCTTGCAGATCATTCGCAACCGCCTGGCCGGGTTGCGCACCGCGGCCTTTCGACACGGGCTGACGCGGCAGATTGAAAAGCTGGGGTCCGTCGAGCAGGGCCTGGGTGAAATCGAGCAAGACATCGCCGCGGCCAGGGGCGGAGACTCCGATGCGGCGCAAAAAGCCAAGCGCGCGCTCGTCGACATCGATGCAGCGCTCGAGCAACTCGAGGCCGAGTCGAAGTTTCCCGAGCTCGAGGAGACGGCGATGAACGCGGTGGCGACCGCTTCGTCGTTGGTGACCCAATTCGGCAACCCGCAGGAGCAACGGCTGCTCGACGAAGCCATCGCGGGCGTTGAAAAAGCCCGAAAGGCCCGTCAAGTGCTCGAGCTGCAACGCCGGCTGAGGCAGGTGCGCCAGCTCGCGACCGCCGCCTACTACAAAGACCCCGAGGTCTGGCGCTACGAGTTCGACCGCGCTGCCTCTGAGGTGCACCAATCGCGTGATTTGCCCAAGGCCGAGAAGCTGGTCACCGAAGGCCGGGCCGCGCTCGACCGCGACGACATGGCCGCGTTGCAGCGCGTGACCCGCTCGTTGTGGAAGCTGATGCCTCCCGACGCGCAAGACCGTCAGTTGGGCTTCGACTCGGGCGTATCGTGAAGCCGCAGCCGCTGGCGATCAAGATCGCGGAGAACCCGTTCTACGTGCTCGGGCTGCCGTCGACCTGCACCCGGCAAGAAGTCGAACGTGAGGGCCAGAAGTGGCTCTCGATGCTTGCGCTGAGCTTGAAAGAAGCGGCGTTCTACGTGACGCCCCTCGGAGAGCAGCAACGCACGCCCGAGCTGGTGCGGCAAGCGATGGCTGATCTTCGTGACCCCCAGAAGCGATTGGTGCACGAGCTGCTCGCGACGTTGCCGGCTCAGGTGATTGAAGTTGAAAATACACCACTCGACGCGCCTCGTGATCGCTGGGCCTCGGCGCTCAGCGTGCTGGGGCTTGGGCCGCCGCGAAAGCCAGCGGGGCCTCGCTAGTGTTTCCCATCGGGGCGGTCTTCATTCTCGTACGGGTGATCGCCAACGCGGCCTCGGGTTCATCTACGCCCGCACGGGCCCCGGCCACATCGAGGGGCAGCTACAGCTTTTTGAGCGACAGCGGAGCGTTCGTCACGCTGGTGCTGCAGGTGTTTCTCTGGGCAGCATTCACGACCAGCACGACGGCGCTCTTGGCGCAGAGCTGGGGCGCGGTGTTGATCGCGGTGCCTTCGTTCGTCGCGCTCTTCCCCTGGTACACGACACGACGAATTCTGGTGCCGCTGGGGCTCGCCAAGACGGCGTACCAGGTCTGCCGCCTGTCTCGAGTGACCTGGCGCGAAGACAAGCCGGGAGGCCCCGCGCTGGCAGCTGCCTGGGCGCTCGCCCGATCGAAGAACCCCTCGGCCGCCGACATCGCGTGGGTCGAGGCCAAGCTCGATCAAGGGTCTCCCGCGCTGCAAGCCTCGGGCATCGTGGCGATGGGGCTGTTGGCCGCGGCGAAGGGTGAGCTGACCGAGGCGCGCCGGTTGCTCGAGAGCATTGGCGCCTTCGACGAGCGAATCGCCACCCGCCCCATTCGTCGAATCGCGTCGAGCTGGTTGCTCGGCGACGCCGCAGCTGAAGGCCGGTGGGAGCAGGTGCTCCAGATCACCTTGAGCAAGCGCACGCCCTGGTCGCGCACGATGTGGTTGTTGGACGCGATTGCTCGGCGCGAGCTCGGCAAGCCGATGAGCACGCTCGGGTTGTGGGTCTTCTGGTTGATGGCGCCGAGGCGTCTGCGCACCTTTCGCTTCGTGGCGCTGGTCGCGCGGCGCCCCGAAATGCAGCAACACGCTCACGCGCTCGGTTCGATTCGGGTGTTCCCCGGCGCTCCGCTCGAAGCGGCGCTGTACCGTCATTGCAGCGCCCTCACGCAGCCCCCTCGCCCTGCCGAGCTGGTCAACGTGGCGCTCGCATGGGAGCGCGCCCTCGATGATCGCTCGGTTCATCACCGGCTCGAGGCCCGTGCCGCTGTCATCGGTGCATCGAACGCAGCGAGCGCCATCGACGAAGTTCGCGCGTTGGTCGAGGCTGAGCTCGCGCCGATGGTGACCGGAGATCTGGCGCAGTTGGGTAAGTCAGCGCTGCCCCGGCTGGTGTCGCAAGCTTTCGATGCGCGTCGCGATGAGCTGCACCGCGAGCTCGAAGATCGGGCCAGCCGGCTCGACGCGCGAAGAGAAGCCGGCCGCGAAGTACCCTCGACCGAAGAGTGGCGAGAGCTGCAGATCACCATCGCGATCTACCGCGACCTGTGCGCACTCGGTGGCATCGGCGAGCGCTCGCTGGCCTTCTCGGTGATTCGAGATCGGCTGGTGAACTACGGCGCCTGGTTGTTCAACGCGCGCACTGAAAAACCGGTCGCCAATGCGGTGTTTCGGTTTCTGCACAGCGAGGCCGTCGTGCTGGGCGACGAGGAGTCGGCCGCGCTCAACCGCAAGAACATCGACTGCGGGCTGTAGCGCGCTTACGGCGGCGCCACGATCGGTGAGGCCGGTGGCTCGGCGGCGACCACTGGGCTGTCTTCGCTCTTGAATTCGCCGATGATCTTGCCTGCGACGAACAGAAACGGAAACGAGACGAACAGCCCGACGAAGCCCAGCAGGTGCTCCCAGGCGACCAGGCTCAAGATGATGACGAAGCTCGGCAGTTGCACGTGGCGCGCGGTGAGCCTTGGGTTCAAGTAGTACGCCTCGACCTTGTGCAAAATGAAGGTGAGCGCAATGAACAGGCCGACCCCGAACCAGCCCTTGGCTTGAAACGCGAGCAAGCTGAGCACCGCCCCCGATACGATGTTGCCGACGACCGGCACCAGCGAGGCGATGAAGATCAGCAGCATCAGCATCGGCACGTGCGGCACTCCGATGAGCAGCAGCACCGGCAGGGTCAGCACGGTGTTGCAGAGCGCGACGATCATCTGCAATTGAATGGTGAGCGTGAGCCCCTCGGCCAGCGCCTCGACCCACCGGGCCAGGGTGCCGAAGAAGGTGGTCGGTGCCAGTGTCTTTCGCCAGGCAACGATTCGCTCTTCATCGAGAAAGTACACGATCGCCAAGACCAGGCCGATCACGGCCAGCACGAAGAAGTGACCAATCGCCGCCGCCGACTTCGCGACGTGATCGGCGTATCGTTTCGCAGCCTCGACCAGCTTTTCGGAGTCGGGCAACAGGCCCTGCAGCTGCAAGTAGAGGTCGGTCTCTTGAATCGCGGCCACCCGCTCGGGCAATGACTGCCGGGTCTCGAGCACGATCGATTTGATGCGGCCCGCGCTGAGCCAACCAGCGAGCGCGCTTGCTCCGAAGACGACGGCGAG
>JANLPS010000359.1:0-3775 GCA_031367385.1 Archangium sp.
CGGCGAGATGTGGAAGGACCACGCGCCAGGCACCTACGTGTGTGCCGCGTGCGGCCAGGTGCTCTTCAAGTCGACCGAAAAATATGACTCTGGGTCGGGGTGGCCCAGCTTCTGGCAGCCGGCCGACGACGCGAACGTGGCAGTTCAGAGTGATTTCTCGCTCGGCGTCGAGCGCACCGAGGTCACCTGCTCGCGATGCGGCGGCCACCTGGGCCACGTGTTCAATGACGGGCCGAGGCCGACCGGTTTGCGCTACTGCATCAACTCGGCGGCCCTCAAGAAAGAACCTTGACCGCCCCTCGTCACGGCACCCGCACCTGCGAGTCGGGGAAGTAACGCTTCAAGATGGCCTTGGCGTCAGCGCCGCGTGCAGCGAGGCTCTTCGCGCCCTGCTGGCACAGCCCGACGCCATGGCCCAACCCGGTGCCGGTGAAGGTCAGAGTGCCTTCGATTTCTTTGACCGTCACTTTCATGCTGCGCAGCGATTGAGGGCCGAAGCCGAGTGCCGCCTTGGCCAAAAATTCATCGCCTGAATACCGTTTCCCGAACGCCTTGAGCTCGAGCACTCGGCCCGTGGCGTCGCGGCGGAGCGGCTCGAAGGGCGCTGCTTCTCCACCCAGCCCCAGCCCGGCGGCGTAGGCAGGGCGGTCGATGACCCACTCCCAGGCGAAGTCGGGCAGGTCTTTGCAGAGAGGTTGACCTGACGGTTCGACGTCGCTCACGCCCGGCCCCGCGCCATCTTCGCCCAGCACGTCGGCGGCGCGGCTGGTGTGCCCCCCGCAGGCCGGGTGAAAGAAGGCGCTCTTGAGCGCGATGCCTCCAACCAGCAGCACCTGACCCGCGGTTTTCTCGACCGCGGTTTTCGCGGCGGGCGATTCGCTGTCTTGACCCCGGTACAGCTGGCAATGCGAGGCATCGCACACGTCGTAGCCACCCGCGGCGTGACGCCGGCGTGCGGTCGCGGCGAAGGTGCGCGAGACGATGGCCTGGGCCTCGAGCGCGGCGGGCTTGAAGTCGTTGGGTGAGACCGCTCCGACGACCGAGACGAGGTAGGGCTCAAGCTCGATTTCATTGAAGATCTTCAGCAGGCCACTCTCGATGACCACGCGCAGCGTGCCGGTGAAGTGCCGAACCACCGAGCCGATGGTGACGCTCGCAGGGCCTTCGGCGATGACGACCGGGCACTTGAGCTCACCGATGCGCACTTCGCGTACGCCGACCCCGAGCGTTGCGCGAGTGGGTACCTTGGCCTCGCCGCATTGAATCGATTTCGCGTCGAGCGTGAGCGAGGTGGGCTTCTCGGCTTCGAGCACGCGCACCGTGAGCGGAGCCGTGGTGGCGAGCACCATCGTCAAAAAGAAAGCCGTCATGGGGAAACGCTCCGAAGCGGGGTGCAGATGGGGGTTCGGCGTTGCGCGACGCAGGTGACCGAAGCGAGGGCGAGCCTCATGACGCGTCTCTCCACGGCAGCGCGAGGCTCAAGGGCATGCGATTGCCCTGCGGTAAGTCGCCGCCGCCCCCTTGCCTCGCGATGAGAGGGCGCGGCGGCTGAACGAACCCTTCGCCTGACCGCTCAAGCGTCATGAGGCGTCTCTCCACGGCAACGCGAGGCTCAAGGGCATGCGCGCGCTTCGCGCGGTCAACGTCGCCGCCGCCCCTTTCTCACCTGCGAGGCTGAAATCACCCGCGTCAACCTCACTCAGTGAGGGCCACTGCTGCGCGGTCGCCTGGTGCACCGAGAGCTGTGCCGCGAGCCGGAGCATGCGCAGAAGCATCAACCGGTCTTCGTGGTGTTCGATGGCTGCTCGCCACCCCGTCTTGAGCCCAAGGCTCTGCGTATCGACCTTCGCCTCGAGCTGCTCGAGGGTTCGGTCGCGCTCGGCCTGCGGCAATTCGAGCGCGTCCATCGCGGCGTGCGTCGTTTTCGACATGCGAGACCAGACGCCGAGCAGCGCCTGGCGCTCGAAGAAACCGGTCGGCAGCTCCCGGGCGGAGCGGGCGGCGACTTGAATCGGCGGGGCGAGCTCCGCGAGGTCTTGGGGTCGCATCCACCGGCCGAACAGGTGCACCTGTGCATCGAGATCGGCTTCTCGAAGGGCTCGTGCCAGGCTGGGCGCTCCATCGAGAATTCGGGTCAGCGCGGCGGCCGCCTCGGTCTGTTGATCAGGCGTCGCGGTGGCCACCTTCTTCGCGCACGCAGTGAAGACCACGCGGCTCAGCTCGAGCGCGGCCAGGCCCCCGACGGTGCCGCCTCCACGAGCGAGATCTCTGCCCACCGCCAGCGCGTCGAGGCACATCGGCAGGGTCGCGTCGGGCGCTGAGAGCCGCTCCGCCAACGCACTCGAGACCGCCGGCACCGCTCGCCACGAATCGACCCCTACCGTGCCGACGTCGAGCCCGGGCGGCAGGCCTCCCGTGACGGCGTGGGTCGCGGCGAGCAACGCCTCGGGTCTCGGCGTGGTGGTCGGGTCGAAGAGGCCCACGAAGGTGTGCGCGGTCGCGTCGTCGATGAGCTCGCGCGCGTGCACCGGCCGCGGCGATGGCACGGGGCCCAGGTCGAGCAGCTCTCGCCGCAAGGTGTTCGACGCGCGATCGCCCCGGCGCTCGGCCGCGAAGACGCCGAAGCCCGCAAGCGCCCCGACCAGCAAGACCACGAGCAGTGCAATGGGGCCGCGATTCACAGCGCGTGGCTAGCACGCAGCCACCGCCCTGACACCCGCGTCGCGGCTCTGGTGCACACCTTTGCCGACATGGAGGCTGGCCCACAGGTAAATACGGGTCTTGTCGAGCGGCCCGCGTAGAATGCCCGCAACCTCATGGACCTGTTTGGTGTTGCTTCTGCGTGCTCCCACGACCGCGCAGCCGAAGTCAGTCATCGTTCGACGCCGGGCTGCTCTTGAGCACCACGCCGACCTCGAGCCCGGGGCTCAAGGTGTTGCAGAGCCTGGCTTCTGACGAGCGCGCAGAGAACGTGTTGGCCCAGGTGCCAGGCCTCGAGGGGCCTCAGGTCTTGCGCGTGCTCAAGGTGCAAGTGGCCCCCGAGCCTTTTTTGAGCCGAACCCGTGCACTTCAAGCCGCGGGGCACCCCTCGCTGCGATCGATTCGTGCGACGGGGCAGATGAAAGATGGCCGGCTCTACGTCGTGACCGAGGTGGTCGCGAGCGCCGAGAGCCTCGCGACCAAAAATGCATTACCGGTCGACGCGGTCGTCTCGCTGGGCGTCGAGCTGTTGGGGGGCCTCGAGGCGCTCCACGCCGCGGGAGTGACCCTGGGCGGTCTCGAAGCGCGAGACGTGCTGCTCGACCCCGCGGTGCTCGATGTCTCGCTGGCGGGGTTGCGGCCGGGCGGTTCTCCCGAAGCCGATGTTCGCGCGTTGGCCGAGCTGTTGAACACCGCCGCCACCGGTGGTCACGAGCATGGGCTGTTCGAGGCGACCCTTCGCAGTGCGCTGCAGGCCGAAGTGAGTGCTTCGGGCCTGCGCGAGGCGTTGAGCCAGCTCAAAGAACGCTGGAGCTCCCGCACCGCGGTCAGCAGCGGCAAGAAGAGCAGCGACACGGTCGAAGTCGTCGAGCCCGATTTGTCGGGCGTGACGCTCGGGCAGTACAAGCTCGAGCGGGTGTTGGGCGAAGGCGCGATGGGCCGCGTCTACCTCGCCAAGCACCACCGCATCGGGCGCCTGGCCGCGCTCAAGGTGCTCAAGTCGGAGCACGCGCGAAACAGCGAGCTGGTGCAGCGCTTCATTCAAGAAGCCCAGGCGGTGAACGCGATTCGCAAC
>JANLPS010000400.1:0-37308 GCA_031367385.1 Archangium sp.
CGTTCGCGAGCTCGACACGATGATCTCGCCACCCGCTCGGCGCAGCCTGAGCGCCCAGTCGCCGCCCGAGGTTCGGGCGATGAGCAGCTCGGTCGAGTGCCGGAGCGTTCGCGAGTGCCGAACGATGATCTCGCCGCCCGCTCAGCACAACCTCCGGTCGCCTCCCGAGGGCCGAGCGATCCGCTCGCCGCCCGCGCGGCGCACCCCGAGCGCCCGGTCGCATCCGGAGGTTCGGGCGATGAGCAGCTCGGTCGAGTGCCGGAGCGCTCGCGAGCACCGAACGATGATCTCGCCGCCCGCGCGGCGCAGCCTGAGCGCCCGATCGCCACCCGAGGCTCGGGCGATGAGCAGCTCGGTCGAGTGCCGGAGCGCTCACGAGCGCCAAACGATGATCTCGCCGCCCTCTCAGCGCAGCCTCCGATCGCATCGCGAGGGCCAACTGATGACCTCGCCGGCCGTGCGCAGCAGCCCCAGCGTCCGCTCGCCTCCCCAGCGCCGCTTGAAGATACGCTCCTCCGAACACCCGACCGCTCCCGAGGCGCGGGCGATGACCTCGCAGGCCATGCGGCCCAGAATGAGCGAGCGAGCGCCGAGCCCGCGTTCTCCGAGCAACCCACCATCGCTGCCCGCCCGCTCACCACCCGGCCGACGAGCGACCAGCCCCCCGCCCCACCCGCCTCGCGAGCACCGCAACCGGCCCCTTTCAGCCGCGCTGAGCCCGCCGGAGCACCCGCTGAGCTCACCGAGCCCGCCCGCCCGTTGCACACCCGAGCCCCCCCCGGCCCCTCCGAAGACCTCGCCGCCGCGATGATGACCCTCGACGCCGAGCTTGATCTCCCGCCGGCTCCAGAGGCACTCCCCTCTCCGCCGCCCAAGCCGGGCCGCGCCCCCGCGAAGATCACCGTGGTGGGTCAGGTCAAGGCCGCGCCAGCGGGGCTGTTTCGCCGAAGCGTGTCGTGGCTGGTCGATTTGATCGTGATCACCGGCGTGGTCTCGGCTCTGATGTTCGTCGCCGTGACGGTCATCTCACCCGCGGGTGGCGCCAAGCTCCAGATGCTCGAGAAGGTCGCACTCCCGGCGGCGGCGCTGACGACGCTGATCGCCTTCGTCTACAGCGCGCTGTTCGCCTTTCTCTGGCAGGGCCGCACCTTCGGGCGACGGCTGGTGGGCATTCACCTGGTCGACAACTCCGGCAGCGCACCAGGCCCCGTTCGAGCGCTCTTTCGTGCCATGCTGTCGGTCGTTTCGTTCGCGTTCTTTCTCTCGGGCTTCTGGTTGGCCCTCTTCGACCGCAAAGGCCAAACGTTGCACGACAAGCTCTCCCGCACCTTCGTGGTTCGCCTCGCTGCCGATGCTTCGTAAGCTCCCCACCTAAATGCCCCAGCGCCTCGCCCAGCACTTAATCGCCCGAGGCCTGCTCAAGGCGAGCACGGTCGACGAAGCGATGCGCCGCATGTCGCGCAATGGCGGCTCGCTCGACACCAACCTGCTCGAGATGACCGCGATTTCAGAAGCGGGCATGCTGCAGGCGATCTCCGACGCGAGCGGCGTGCGGCTGGTGAACCTGGCCGACTTCGAGCCCAACCCCGACGCCGGCCCGCTGATGCCATTCAAGATGGCCAAGCAGCTGGGGGTGGTGCCGCTCTCGGTCGACGGCATCGCGCTGCACATCGCGTGCACCTACCCGATACCGCAGAACCAGTTGAAAGACGTCGGGTTCTTGCTCGGCCGCAAGCTCGAGCTGTGGGTCTCGCTCGAGTGCCGGGTGAAGAACTGGCAGTCGTTGGTCTACGGCCAGCCGCTCGAAGCCCGCATGTCGCAGCTGCTCGCCTCACTCGACCCGCCGAAGCGAATCTCGAAGGTGGTGGCGGCCAAAGAAGTGACCCGCCGCGCGACCGCCCCGACCTCGCAGAGTGAGTCGCTTTCGCATGAGGTGCTCGAGCGCATCTCTCGCGGCATCATCGACGAGCCGGTGTTGCTCTCGACGCCCAAGAAGAAGGGCGCCCCTGCCTCGGCGCCGGCCGCCGCGCCGCGCCCCCCGACGCCCTCCGCCCCGACCCAGGCGCTCGGAGAAGACGAAGACTCGAAGACCTCGGTGGTCGAGGCCAAGGCCTACGAGCGCTACGCCAAGGCCGCGGGGGCCACGACCGCTCCGAAGGCCCTGGGCGATGGCGAGCTCTCGCCGACGCTCGAGGTGCCGAAGCCCAAGCTCACTGAAGACGTGACCGACCCGACCCGAATGCTCGACACCTCCGGGTACGAGCAGTACGCAAAAGACTCGGCCAAGGCGACCGAGGTGATGCCCGAGCCCCCGCCGATGCCGATTCGGTTTCCCGGAGGCATGGCGCCCCCTCGGCGCAGCGCTCCCGAGGCCCCGGCCAAGACCGAAGCCGGCTCGTCGTGGGTGCGACCCGCCATCCCCAGCCGGCCGGGGGTCGATCGCTCCGGGCCCGTCGCGCCGGCCCCGTTGCCTTCGATTACCGCCGTCAAGCCCGAGCACGTACCCCAAGCCGCCGAAGAGCCCTCGGTCGTGGTCGACATCGAGCCCGAGGCCCCGCTGCTCGACGCCACGGTGGCGACGGTGGCCTCGGGGTTCACCGAGCTCAGCCCCGACGAGACCGATTTCTCAGACGTCAATTCGCTGGTGACCGCGCCGATGGTGCAGGTGCAGCCGCCGCCTCCACCGCCACCGAGCGCCCCGCCGGTGCCGACGCACCCTTCGCCCGCGCCGGCGCCATCGCCGAGCCGCACCTCGCCTTCTCCGGTGCCGCAGCGCTCAGAGCCCTGGGCGATGATGTCACCCGCGTCGCTGATGCCGCCTCCGACGCCGATGTCGCCCGCGGTGCCGCTCGCCGGCGTGCAGCTCACGGCCGGAGACCCGATCATCTCGGCCTCGCCCCCCGGCCTGGGCCCGGCCGGCGCCGCGGAGTGGACGCTGGCCCAGGCCCGCCAATCGCTCAAGACCGCGAGCCAAGACCGCGAGCAGCTGGTCTCGGTGATTCTCGACTACGGGCGTCGCACCTTCGAATACGTGTCGGCCTTTGCGGTGATGCGCGGCGCGGCGTACGGCTGGGAGGCCCGCGGCGAAGGCGACCTCTCTCCCATTCGCGACCTCGCGATACCCCTCGATGCGGCGAGCGCGTTTCGCACCGTGGCGCTCACGCGTGGCAGCTACGTGGGCCCGCTGCCCCCCGATGCGCTGACCCAGCACTACCTGGCGCTCTTGGGCCGCAGCCCGCGCACCGTCTTCGTCTGGCCGGTCGAGGTGCAGGGCCGGCTGGTGGCGATCATCTACGGCGATTGCGGCGCGCGCCCGGTCAGCCAGCGGCGGCTCTCTGACTTCATTCTGTTCTGCCAAGACCTGCCGTCGGCGTTTCACGACCTGATCGTCTTTCGCAAGTTGAACCCGCCCGCCCCCATTGAGTACCCGGCGCCGAGCGAGCCCGCGCTCGAGGCCAGTGGCGAGCTGCCCACCGACGCCGATTGGTTTCATGGCTTGATGTCGCTCTTGACCGGGCCCGACCCCTCCGAGCGCTCGATGGCGATGGTCGAATTGCTCAAGACGCCCGAGGCCTCGGCCCACGCCTTGGCCGCCGCCTTCCCCGGGCCGACCGGGTGGTCGCGGTTGCCGGTGGTCGAGCTGCCCGAGCCCGATGAGCTGGGGCCGATACCCGGCGCGATGGCCCGGCTGGGCGCGCTCGGTGCAACCGCGCTGGCGCCGCTGCTCGACTCGGCCGATTCAGACACCCGGTATCTCGCGTTGTTGACCGCTGGCAGCCTGCGTTACCCCGACGTCGTCGATGGCGTGCTGCGCGGGCTGTTCGACCTCGAGCCCGACATCTCATCGGCCGCGCGCTCGGCGTCAGCCTGGCTCAGGTACTTGCCCTCGTTTCAGGCACGCATGCCCGACTTGAGACAAGAGCTCGCCGCGAGCGACCCGCTTCGACGCAGCCTGGCCGCGCGCGCCTTGGGGGTGCTGCACGACCGCGACGCGATCGACGGGCTGATCAACCTGACCGGCAGCGAAGACGACCTCTGCGCCACCTCGGCCGCCGAGGCGCTCAAAGAGGTCACCCGCGCCGCCTTCGGCACCAACCCCCGCGCGTGGACAGCGTGGTGGGCGAGCGCCCGGAGCCGCCGCCGCATCGAGTGGCTGGTCGAAGCCCTGGCCTCTGACGACTTCGACCTGCGCTTGTCGGCGATCGAAGAGCTGTCGCGAACCTTCGGCGACAACCACGGCTTCTTCGCCGATGGCCCCCGCGAAGAACGCAACGCCTCGGTCGCCCGATGGCAAGAGGTCGTCACCTCGCGGCCTGATCTCGAGCTTTAAGAACCTCGAGGCGTACCCGGGCCCACACGGCCCAAGCCCGCTCAACCACTGTCGAATTTCACGTCTCATCGGAGCGTGCTGGGAGAGGGTAACGGCGCGCCTACGGCACCTGTCATGAGCCGTAAGCGACCGAATGACGGAGCCGACCACGAAAGCGCTCGTTGAAGGTGCCCGCCGGGGAGACCCGGTGGCCCGAGAAGCCCTCGTTCGACGGCACTTGAGAGCGGCATACGCGGTGGCGTTGGCGGTGACTCGAATACCGGCAGATGCAGAAGACCTGGCGCAAGAGGGTTTCATGGTGGCCTTTGACAAGCTCGAGACTTGCCGTGACCCCGAGCGCTTCGGCGCGTGGCTCGTGCAAATCGTGCGTACCCGCTCGCTCAATCGGCTCGAGCAGCGAAGGCTCCGCGAGACCACGGCCCAGAAGGTGGCCGAGCTGCGCAACGAGGCCCAGCGTGCGCCCGCCGAGACCTTTGGGCTGCGCCGGCAGCTCACCGACGCGCTTGAGCACATCAGCGCGGTGCAGCGCGAAGTGGTGCTGCTCCACGACCTGGAGTCGTGGACCCACCCGGAGATCGCCGCCTCGCTCGGCATCAGCGAAGTGATGAGCCGGCAGCACCTCTTTCAAGCGCGAAAGAAGCTTCGCGACGTACTCTCTGTGCAAGACGCCCCAGTGGCGGAGGCAACCCGTGGCTCGTGACAGCGACAAAATCGACTTCAGCCCGCTCGACCCGTCGCGCGAGCCGGCCCACTGGGAGAGCCTGGTGCAGGCCACCCTCGCCCAGGCCCGACCGATGGCCGCCGTGCACCCGCTCTTCGCCTCGCTCGCCTCGAGGTCGGGGCGAGTCGCTTTGGCGCTGGCCGCCGCGGTCGCCCTGATGGCCTGGCTGCCCTCGATGCTGCAGGCGAGCGCCGAGCCGGCGACCGAGAGCGCACGGCAGAGCGACGCGGCGACGCAGCTGGCGACCTGGGCCTCACGCGGTGAAGTGCCGGCCGACGAAAACATCTTCGCCACCTTCGGAGCCACCCATGCCGGCGAATGAGCAACCCACCGCGCGTCGCATTCACCTGACCTCGGCGCTGGTCGTGTTGGCGACGTTCATCGCGGGCGCAGCGGCGGGCATGGGCGTCTCAGCCTCGTTTCGGCACCACCCGCATGGCCCTGGGCCAGGTGGGCCTGGGGGCCCGCGCCGACCGCCCTGGCTCGAAGAGCTGAACCTCACCGCCGAGCAGCAACCGGTGGCGCAGAAGATTTTCGACAAGCACCACGAGGCGATGGAGGCCCTGATCAAAGAGGGTTTCCCCAAGGTGCAGGCCATCAACGAGGCGATGGAGAACGAGCTGCGCGGCATCTTGACGCCGGAGCAGATGACGCGGCTCGCGGAGATCAAGAAGCACCGCCCGATGGGTGGCCGGCACCCAGGCATGATGGGGCCTCAGCAGAAAGAGTGAAATGGCTCGAGGGGTCGTGCGCACGGCCCCTCGTTGAACGTGGAGAACTCCAACGAACCTCACCACCACCCAGAGCTTCGCTTAGGCTGCGACGACATGAGTGACGGCAGCGACTTCATTGCAGGCCAGTTCGTGCGACCACGGCAGGTCGAGGGCGAGCTGGTCATCAACAGCCCCGCAGACCTCGATGACCTCGTCGGCCGGCACGACTGGAGCCGCAGCCAGGTCGATGACGCGGTCTCCGCGGCCCGAGGTGCGTTTGGAGCCTGGCGCCGCCGCTCGCCAACCGAGCGCGCGGCGCTGCTTCGCGGGTATCAAGCGGCGCTGAAGAAGAACGCTGACGCCTTGGCGAAGATGATCGCCCGCGAAATCGGCAAGCCCTTGTGGGAAGCCAAGACCGAGGTGCAGGCGATGGTCTCGAAGGTCGATGTGACCTTGAGCGAAGGCGCGGCCTTCACCGCAGATCACCGCATCGCAGATCTCCCCGGTGAGATTCGGCACCGCCCCCACGGAGTCATCGCCGTCATCGGGCCCTTCAATTTCCCCGGGCACTTGCCCAATGGCCAAATCGTGCCAGCGCTGCTGACCGGCAACACGGTGGTCTTCAAGCCGTCTGACAAGGGCGCGGGCACCGCGGTGCTGATGGCGCAGTGCTTCGCTGAGGCCGGGTTTGCTCCAGGCGTGTTCAACGTGGTTCAGGGGCCGGCGCCAGTGGCCGAGAAGCTGACGACGCACGAGGGCATCGACGCCATTCTCTTCACCGGGAGCGTGTCGGTGGGGCAGAGAATCATCGCGGCCAATGCGCACCGGCCCGGGTTGCTCATCGCGCTCGAGCTGGGCGGCAAGAACGCCAGCCTGGTGCTCGATGACGCAGACCTCGAGCGAACGGTGCGAGAAGTGGCGTTCTCTGGCTTCGCCACCGCAGGGCAGCGGTGCACGGCGAGCAGCCGAGTGCTGGTGACGCGCACAATCGCTGAGCAATTCTGCGAGCGCCTGGCGAAGGCCGCGAAGGCCGCCCGGGTCGGCTACATCTTCGATGAGGGCACTTTCATGGGCCCGGTCATCTCCGAACCGACGCGACGGGCGTTGGTGCACGCGCAGCAGCTGGCGGTGAACGCGGGGTTCGAGGCCCTGGCCCCCGGAGGCGCGGTCGAGGTTGCGGGGCATCGCGGCTACTACGTGCGGCCGGCGGTGCACGTCGCGCCGAAGGGCCTCGAGCGACTGAGCGGGTACACCGACACCGAGCTCTTCGCGCCCGACCTGGCGGTGCAGGTGGTCGACTCGCTCGACGCGGCCGTCGCGCTGGCGAATGACACGCCCTTCGGGCTGTCAGCGGCGGTCTTCACCTCGTCAGAAGCATCGTTCGAGGCCTGCGCCGACGGGTTGCGAGTGGGCGTCCTCCACTGGAATCGGTCGAGCGCGGGGGCGAGCGGGCGCTTGCCATTTGGCGGCATGAAGGCCTCGGGCAATCACCGGCCAGCCGGCATTTTGATGGGCAGATCATGCCTGTTTCCCCAGGCGGTTCTGCTGCCTCCAAAGGCCGCGACGCCCTTGCCCACGTGGCCGGGCATTTCGTTCGAATAAAGAGGCCGCTTCGCTTCTTGCTTGAAGCGCTCGTTTGTCGTTGAAGCCGCCATGGTCGAATTCGAGCAGTACCGCGGGCATTGGTTCATCGTCAAAATCGGCGGAGAGCTCGCGCTCGACGTTCGCCGGCTCTCGCGCACGGTGGGCGAGGCGGTCAAGCGCTTCACCGACGCGGGCATCAAGGTCGCCGTCGTTCACGGAGCGGGCCCCCAGGCCACCGAGCTGTCACTGCGCCTCGGGCTGCAGACCCAGCAGGTCGCCGGGCAGCGCGTCACCGATGAAGCCACACTCGAGGTGATGAAGATGGCCCTCGCTGGCCGCGCCTCGGTCGACATCGCCGCCGCCTTTCGCCTCGCCAACGTCACCGCCATCGCCACCTCGGGCGTCTCGGCCGGCCTGGTCGAAGCCAGCCGCCGCGCACCGGTGCAGATCAACGGCGAATCGGTCGACTACGGCCTGGTCGGCGACATCACCGCCATCAACGTCACCCTCTTCGAGAAGCTCGCCAGCATCGGCGTGGTGCCGCTCATCGGCTCGCTCGCCGGCGACGCGATGGGCCACGTGTACAACGTCAACGCCGACACCGTGGCCGGCCGCTTGGCGGGCACGCTGCGCGCATCGAAGCTCTTTCTCGTCTCGAACGTGCCTGGCGTGCTCAAAGACAAGCACGACCCGCGCAGCCGGCTGCCCCGCCTGACCCGGGCCGACGCCCTTGCCCACATCGCCAGCGGCGCCATCACCGGCGGCATGATCCCCAAGGTGCAGGAGAGCCTCGCCCTGCTCGAAGGCGGCCTCGAAGCCATTCACATTGTTGGCCTCGAGCCCGAATCGGCCCTGTTCGACGAGTGTCTCGAGCCCGGGAGTCGCGGGACCGTGTTCGTGAGGTAGGCTGTCTTCGTGCGCGTGGTTCGTCCGACAATGTGGGTGGCTCTGCTCCTGCTGGCAGGCTGCCCCGAGCGCGTTTCAGGCGGCGCCCGAGCGGTGGTGTCGTTTAGCCGCCTCGCACCCGGCCCGGCCTGCATTCGCGTCGCAGCGACCGACACCGAGACGCTCGGAGCGCTGATCACCCTGCGCTCCAGCACTGACGTGTCGATCTCCGACCTCGGGGTGATGGGGCAAATCGTCGTCGGCGTGGGCCGTGGCACCGACTGGTCGAACGAGATGGAGATTCGCGCCTCGCTCTTCATCGGCGGCTGCACCAACGGCACCCCAAACACCACTGACAGCGTTCGCTTGACCCTCGAAGAGAATGAGCTGCCCACCGTCACGCTGGCGCTCAACCAAGCGCCTCCTGACGCGGGGGCGGGTGATGGCGGGCTGACCGACGCAGGCCCCAGGCCCGACGCTGGCGCCGATGCCGGCAGCGACGCGGGCCCGTTCGATTCAGGGGTGGTCGACGGCGGCGCCATCGACTCCGGCGCAGGCCCGGGTGATGCGGGCATGCCCGACGCCGGGCCCTTCGACGCAGGCGGCATCGATGCGGGCGTCTTCGATGCCGGCCCCAGCTGCAGCGGCGCGTTCGTCGGCCTGCCGTCGCCGTTGAACAACACGTTTTACGACGTGGCGATGTTCGACTCCAACATCGCGATGCTCTCGGGCCAGAACGGCAACCTCTACGCGATCATCTCCGATGGCGGCACCGAGCGCTGGAGCGACGTGAAGTGCATCGGCGAGCTCAAAGCGATTTGGGTCAAGGGGCGCACCCAGGTCTTCGTCGCCTCGAACGTGGGGCAGCTGCAGCGCTTCAACTCGGCCGGCAATTGCACGCCCGGCATCGCGACCCTGGCCTCGGGTCAACCGACCTCGATGGCGACCTACGGGCTGGGCACGACCACCCGGCTGTGGGTGGGGGCAACGGCGCCTCCAGGCATCACCAAGCTCGAGATCAACGACCAGGGTGGAGCAGTTGGCACGCCGGGCACGTACGCCCCGATGTCGGGTCTGCCCAACAACGACAGCCAGGTGCTCGACATGGCCGGCACCAGCGATACCAACGTGTACGCCGTCGGGTACGGCAGCAACGGCAAGGGTTTCATTCTCAAGTTCGACCCCGCGATGGACGAGTGGAGGGCGCTCGATTTGAAAGACAACACCATCGGGCACTTGCAGGCCATCGGCTTCGCGAGCCCCACCTCCGGGTTCGCCGGTGGCCAAGAGTTCTTGGTCTACGACGGGACGAAGTGGACCAAGAGCGCCAAACCCAACTTCGAGATCTTCGGGCTCAAGGTGTTCTCACCGACCAGCGTGATGGCGGTGGGCTCAGAAGCCAACGGCGTCTACGGCATCGCCATTTGGAATGGGGTCGCCTGGTCGCAGGTCGGAGCGGTCTCGCACCCTGGCGGCGCGAACTTGAGCCACGTCGATGGCACCAGTGTGTGTGACGCCTGGGCCGTGGGCCCGCTCTCGGCCATCGCCACCTCGAACGACCGGCCGTAATACAGTCAGAGCCAGTGCCTCGCCTGGTACGCGAGCCAGCCCAACAACCGCTCAAACCACCCGTACCCGCGCACCGTCTCGAGGGTGATGCGCTGGCACTGCTCGAGGTCTTGCAAGAACATCTGCTCGACCGCCGCCGCGAGCCTGCGATCGTGAAACACCGCGTTCACCTCGAGGTTCTGCCGCAGCGAGAGCGAGTCGAGGTTGGCCGAGCCCACCGTCGACCAGGTGGTGTCGACCACTGCGGTCTTGGCGTGCAGCACTCGCCCCTGCCACTCGTAGACCTCGACCCGGTTTTTGAGCAGGCGGCCGTACAACCCCCGCGCGGCGAAGAGCAGCATCTTCACGTCAGTGGTGGCCGCCAAGATGACCGCGACCCGCACGCCCCTGCGCGAGGCCCGAACCATCGCCTTGAGCACCTTCGAGGGCGGCAAGAAGTAGGCGTGGGTCAGAAAGATGGTCTGCTTCGCGCGGGCGAAGGCCTCGAGGTACGCCTTGCGAATGTCTTTGCGGTCGAGCGAGAAGTCGTTGCCGATGATTCGAATGCGCTCGCAGCCCGCCACCCGAGGCCGGCGAAAGCGCTCGAGCAGCGGCTCGGGGCCTCGGTTTCGCTTCCACGTGTTCAAGAAGAGGCGCTCGAGGGCCTGCGCCGAGGGGCCGACGATGCGAACGTGGGTGTCTCTCCAGCCGCGGCCGCCGTCGGCGACGCTGGCGTAGTCGTCGCTGATGTTGAGCCCGCCGGTGAAGCCGATGACGCCGTCGACGATGAGGGCCTTGCGGTGGTTGCGGCGAAAGGCGCGCACCACGATTCGGCCCATCGAGCCTGTTATCTTGAACGGCCGAAACGGCAGCACTTTGACCTTGGCGTCGTGCAGGGCGGCCAGGCTCCCGCTCGAGACCGTCGAGCCCCAGGAGTCGAACATCAGCAGCACCTCGACCCCCGCCTCGGCCTTGCGCTGCAAAGCGTCGAGAAAGCGCCGGCCAGTCAGGTCGTCGCGAAGAATGTAGGTCTCGAGGCAAATGGTGCTGGTGGCGGCCTCGATGGCGTCGAGCATCGCCGGGTAGGCTTGGGCACCGTCACGCAGCAGGGCCACGCGGTCGGGCCCCAGCGTGAATTCGCCGAAGGGCGCCCACTCTTCTCGGGTGGCCCACGGTCGGGGCGGTTGGAGCGTTGGGGCGGCCACGGGCGGGCACCGTAGCATCGAGCCCCCGCAGGCCCTCGCAGAGGTTCAGGCCTGGTGGGGAAATGAGGGCAAAGAGGGCTGGGCGAAGGTCTTCGGGGCATCGGGCGAAAACAGGCGAAACGCTTGGCAGTATGCGAACGTGGTCAAGGGAGACCTTGAGGGAGCGGGCGCAGGCATCGCGCCATTCGCATCGCCTTTTTAGGAAAACGAATGAGTACGGCTGAAAACCGAAAATCGCCCCGCGTCAACGCGCCCCACGTCTTGGTGAAGATCTCGAGCCGCGACCGCTTTCGCAGCTCCTATTTGAAAGACCTCTCGGAGGGCGGGCTGTTCGTCAAGACCGACAAGGCGCTCCCGTCGGGCGCCGAGCTGGTGATCGACCTGCTCCCCCCAGGGTGGACCGATACGCTGCGGCTCAAAGGCGTCGTGGTGCGCTCGCAGAGCACTCCGGGCAACGCCGGCATGGCGGTGCGGTTCGAGAACAATGAAGAAGCCTCGATGGAGGTGCTGCGCACGCTGGTCAACGACTACCAGAGCGGCGCGAGCCCTCCCGAGGTCAGGGGCGAAGACGCGCATGAGCAGCTGCAGCGGGTGCTGGGCCAGGTCGCCGAGTTCAAGAACTCGCTCGAGAAGCGCGAGAACGAGCTGCAGAGCGAGAAGGCGCGGCGCGAAGAGGCCAGCAAAAAGGTCGCCGTGCTGCAGGCCGAGCTCGAGATCGCCAAGAGCCTCGGGGGCAGCGGCCCGCCGCTCGACACCTCGTCGCGCCTCAAGGAGCTCGAGACCGAGCTTGCGACCTCGCAGCACGAAGAGATGGAGCTGCGCACCCGGCTCGCCGAGGTCGAAGGCGAGGTGGAGGCGTTCAAGCACGAGGTCGAGACACTCGAGCAAGACGACTCCACCAGCCGTCGGCTCGCGGGGGGGTTGGCCAAAGAGAAGGCCGACCTGCAAGCCGAGAACGGCAAGCTGAGCAGCCAGCTGGCCGAGACCAGGCAGAAGCTCAAAGAGACCGCGCGGCAAGCCGAAGAGCACGCGGGAGCGCTCGAGAGCCAGGGCCAGAACGAGCGGCTGCTGACCGAGAAGTTGCGGCTGGTGACGACCGAGGCCGACGACCTGCGGTTGCGGGCGAGCGAGCTCGAGGGGCGCACCCAAGAGCTCGAGTCGGCCCATGCGGCGGCGACGGCCAAGGCCGAGCGGCTCGAGCACGAGGTGGCGCAGCTGCGCGGTGAGCTGACCGCGACCACCAAGCGAGCGGTGAGCGCCGAAGCGGCGGCGAAAGACGCGCAGGGCAAGGCCGAGCGCAGCAAGCTCAAAGAGCGCGAGCTTCGAGAGCTGATGCAGATGGTGACGAACAAGTCTCCGGCGGCGGCGCCTTCGGGTGGCGATGACGTGGTCGAGTTCGATGAGCGGCCCTCGGCGGCTTCGCCTTCGTCGACCTCGCCTTCGGTGATCGTCTCGACGGTCGAGAGCTTCACCGACCTCGAGGTGCCGTCGTCGATGCCCTCGGTGGCCATTTCTTTCGACAGCAGCGAGTCGAGCGCGGTCGAAGAGCCGGCGATGCCTTCAGGCATTGAGCTCTCGGTCGACGTTGACGTCGAAGAATCGCCGCCTCCCCCACCTGATGAGTCGCCGCCGCCGCCTCCGCCAGAAGCGCTCGAGCCTCAAGCGCCCGCGGTCGATCGCTCGACCTTCGAGAAGCGGCTGCGCGGCAACGAGCCGTTGGGCAAGACCGACCGGTTCGACAGCCATTCGCCGCGTGATGATCGCGAGCGCAGCGTGTTGGGCTTGCTGCAGGCCGGCGGGCGGTTTTCAGAGCTGATGGTGCTCGGGCGAGGGGTCGTCGCTCCGGCCGAGCTGATCGACGCGCTCTACACGCTGCTCTCGGCGAACGTGGTGAAGTTCGAAGAGCCGAAGCCGAAGTGACTGTGAAAAAGGGGACAGGCTACTTTATTGCTGAGTGCCTGAGGGCCTGGCCAATAAAGTAGCCTGTCCCCTTTTTTCTCCTACGGCCGAATTGCGTAGCCGACGAAGCCGTTGGTGCTCTCGACCAGAGGAAATTGCTGCTGCCAGGCGGTGCCATCGACCGAGGTGTGCGCGCGCATGCGGTGCAGGTTGTAATCGTACGAGTACCCCACGAAGCGGCCTGCGCCGTACGCCGTGGTGTTCATGTACGCGGGGTTCGGCCCCGTGGTCGCCAGGGCCTGCCACGCGGTACCGGTGCTCGAGGTGAACACCCCGTTGCTCGTCATCGCGTAGAAGCGCGTGCCGTCGTGCAAGATGTTGCGAACCTCACCCAGCGCGGCGTCGGGGAAGTCTTGCCAGCTGATGCCGTCGGCGCTCCTCTGCACCAGGTCTTTCCCTCCGGCGTAGTAGGCCCCTTGCAGCCAGGTGATGATGTTGTTCGCGGGGTTGTTGAAGGAGTCGTTCGTCCACACCTTGCCGTCGACGGTGAGAGTGCGCCGGCCTCCGTCACCGTACGCGATGAACTTGCCGCCGCCGAACATCAATGCCCGATACGCGCCGTTCGGAGCGGGAAACGAGAAGTTCGCGGCGGGCCAGGTGACGCCGTCGGCCGACCACACCCGCAACCCGTAGCCACCCGCGCCGACCCAGACGCCGTTGCCATACGCGACTCCGCCCAGCCAATTCTTGCTGGGCACGCTGTGGTCAGCCCAGTGCAACCCGTCGTACGAGAGCATGATGCGCGCGGTTGACGAGCCTCCGACCGCGAGCAGCTTGCCGTCGCCCGAGGCCATCGACCGAATGAGAAAGTTGTCGTCTCCGCCTGGGGTCTCGAGCTCGCAGACGGTCTCCCAGGCGAGGCCATCGTTCGAGATGGCGATGAGCGAGCCGTACCCGCCGCCGACGAACAAGGGTGTCACCGCAGGGTCGGTGTGAAGAGTGCGCGCGCCTCCGTCGGGCGTGCAGGCGATGGCCGTGATGGGCGGAAAACCGGCGTCGATGATGGCGGGCCCAGCATCGGCGCGACCCGCATCGGTGTCGATGGTGCCTGAGTCGGTGGTGCCCGCATCGAAGACCGTGGGGCCCGAGTCGGTGGTGGCCGCACCTGAATCGAGCGCGTCAGAACCTGAGTCGGAGGCGCTCACATCGGACGCCTCGCCTCTGCACCCGGCAAAGACGAGCGACGAAACGCAGAGCACGAAGAGGCGCGTCATCAAGACAGCACCTTAGCGGCAGGCGCTCGCGGGGAGTGTGCCGCTGACGATGTTGCCGATCGGGTGCCCGCCGGGAAAAGCCTGGCTGCTCAGCTGCGACCACGTGATGCCGTCGGTGCTTCGATAGGCGTGCTGCTGCTCGTAATACCCGCCCCAGTTGTTCGGTATCGAGACGAAGGTACCAGTGGGGCCGCGGGCGACCGGGCCTCGCGTCGCTCCCGCGTTCGAGACCGGAGTGCTCACCCAGGTCACCCCATCGGCGCTCGTCAGCTTGTTGCCCTTGGCGAAGGTGATGAATTGCCCATCAGCGAAGAAGAGCCCCTGCCAGTCGTAGCCGTCGTCGGGGCCGGTGTAGGCCGCCTTGCCCTGCCAGGTCTTGCCTTCGTCGAGCGAGTAGGCCTGGTAGGCGACGAGGTCGTTGTTGCTGTCGCGCCGTGAGCTGAGCGTCACCAGCCGGCCGTTGCCTTCGGCGACTTTCACGTTGCGGGCCCACTGCACGCCATCGTTGAGCGTGACGAGAAACCAGCTCCTGCCTCCGTCGCGGCTGAACATGCCGGCGGCGGGGTCTCCGGAGACGGCGATGTTTTTGCCGAACCGCGCGATGACGCGGGTGTCGAAGTAGCCGCCAGGTATCGCGGAACTCGTGTTCGCCCAGGTCTTGCCGAAGTCGGTCGACCCCGGCCATTGCCCCGCGGCCCAGAGCAAGAACCCGTCGACGTACGAGACGCCCGAGCCCCAGCTGTTGTCGTTGATGATGTCCCACGTCACGCCGTCGCGGCTGGCGCGAACGGTGCCGCTGTAGCCGTGACCGAAGCTCGCGAACAACCAGCCGTCACCCGAGTCGCTGCCGGCGGCCGAGGTCGGTTGGTGGTCGCACTCGACGAAGTTGGGGCCAGTGACCCAGCACAAGCCGCCGTCGCTGTCGGAGCGATCGTGAACCCACGTCTTGCCGTCGTCACACGAGATGATGGTGCGGCCCAGGTGGCCTTGGGCGAGAAAGACTGGCACCAGGCCGTTGCCTGCGTCGACCGGTGACGAGCCGGCGTCGACGGGGGCGGTGCCGGCGTCAGTGGCCCCTCCGTCGAAGGTGACGGCAGCCGTGCCGGAGTCGACCGCTTGCCCCGCGTCTGGGGAGCCGCTGGGGGCACCGCTGTCGCTGGCGGGGGTCTGCTCCTCCATCGAGCCGACGAGGCCTGAGCAGCCAGCGGTGCAAGTCACCAGAATTGCGATGAAAGTCGGTTTGATGAGGGGCTCCACAGTGAGTTTGAAGGCCGAGCCTGTCACCGAAGCTCACGGCCTTGAGCGCACTGGTGAGCACATCTGTTTACGTGTGGTGACCTCTGAACGCGGCACATACAAGGCGGCATGCACTCACGAATGGAGCTGGTGAAGGGCCGCTCGGCGAAGTTTTGGGAAGTGACCCAGACCGGTGCCGACGTCAGCGTGACCTTCGGTCGAATTGGCACCAAGGGTCAGGTTCAGCGACGCTCGTTCGACGACGCGGCCGCCGCGGCAATTGATGCGACGAAGCAGATGGCCGCGAAGCTGAAGAAGGGCTACCGCGCGGTCAAGGCCGCTCCCAAGGCGGCCTCCGATTTTCCGTTTCTGTTCTTGGGTCAGGGTTTTGGCGAGAGCTTCCGGTGCCTCGAGTGCTTCGCGTGGTTTCACAAGGCGCCGACGGCTGCCCAGCGAAAGACCATTGCTGCACTCATCCCGTTGCCGGTGACTTCGTTCGTCAGGTTCGAAGGCGACCTGCTGAACTTCGGCAGCGCCGATGACCTCGAGGTGCGTGTCAACGCGCGCTACGCACCGGAGAACGCGACCACACCGTACGCTCAGGCGCTCCGAGAAGTGTCGGCCGCTGCGGAGGCCGCTGACTTCGATGAAGAGGTCATCAACCCAAAGACCAAGACGTGGAAGGCATTTTGTGCCGACTTCGAGCGCGCTGCGGTTGCGATTCACGCGGTGGCTCCGCTGCGGTTGATGCTGAAGCCGAATGATCAAGGCACGAAGGGCGGTGACTGGCAGCGCTGGTCATTGCTTGAATCGCACCAGTTCGCGCAGTGGTGCTTGGCCGAGCATCGCAAACCTGGCCCGATGACGATGGCGACCCTCAACATCATGCAAGACGTGCTCGAGGCGCCCGCGACGATCAAGCGGCTCTCACCGAAAGCCAGAAGCACGTGGCTGCAGTGGCTCGATGTCACCCGCAGCAAGGGGCCCAGAGACACGCGAGACGATGTCGAAGAATTCGCGTCGGCGCTGTTCGACGCCCTATCGAAAGAAGAGCGGGCAGAGGTTCTCCCCCGGGTATCGAAGGGCCTCCAGGCGCTCTTCGCTGAAGACCTCGCGGAAGACTGAAACCCTGACTTGGCGTGGCGGTTGCTTTTGAGGCTGCGGTGCACCGCCGACGTCGTCTTCTGGCCACGCTCTGTGGTCTGTTCGCCATGGGAGTCTGCGTGAGCGCCGCCCACATCGACCACTTTGGGACGACCGAGACCGCCACTGCGGCCGGTGCGATCGTCGTGCTGGGCGCGCGGGTTCAAGAAGATGGGCAACCCTCGCCGACGCTGCGTGCGCGTGCGCGACAAGGGGCAGCGCTGTATGCGGCTGGGCTCGCCCCGCTCGTCATCTTCTCTGGTGGCATCGGAGACTTCGCCCCTTCTGAGGCCTCGGTCGCCGCAAAGGTCGCGATTGACGCCGGAGTGCCAGCGGAGCGGTGCGTGCTCGAACAAGACAGCCACTCCACGCGTGAAAATGCGCGATTCACCGCGAAAGTGCTGCGCGAACGGGGCATTACGGAGGTGATTCTGGTCTCAGACCCGTACCACCTGTATCGCGCGCGCTGGTTGTTCGAACGAGAGGGCTTGACCGTCACGACCAGCCCCGCACTCGAAGCCGAGAGGCACCGCTCCTGGTCGTTGCGCGCGATGTGGACAGTGCGAGAAGTGGCCTCACTCGTGAAGGATGTGGTGATGACCTCCGTGATCGACCGCTTCACGGCGCCGTGAGGCAGGTGCTCACCCCATGAGTGCCGGCTTCACTGTGGGCTGAAGGCGCAGGTCACCCCATGTGCACTGGCCTCTGGTTGGTCTGAAGCCATCGGTCTGGGCGTGAGGAGGCTCTTCAACCCGGTTTGAAGCCGGAGCTCGCGGCGTAAGTGCCCGATGGCGTTGGTGAAAATACCGAAATGAAGGCGTGAATAAGCGATTCGACCTCCCGTCAGAGGCTCCAGGAGGTCGCACCCATGCAAAGCCGCACCGGAGCGCTGTTGAAGACGGGGCAGATCATCGTGAGCTCACTGGGCTTGGTGGAATCGACGCTCGCGAAGCAGGCCTGCGCGGCCTTCATCGACGCGCAGAACGCGCTCGGCGCAGCGAATCAGCAGGTGCGACTGGCAGACCGCGTCGTGCGCGAGGCGACCGACGTGCTCATCACCGCCGACAAGGTGAAAGACTCGGCCACCTTTGCCCTGGCGGCTCGCTTGGTGGCTGAAGGCGGCGATCGCATCAGGCCCTTCAAGCAATTTGGAGTGAGCTCCGTCTCGAAGCTGGTTCGCCGCGGGTACGTTCGACAAGCCATGGTGCTGAATCGCTTGGCCCACCGCGTGCTGTCGGGAGGCACGGCGTCGCCGGAGACGAAAGCGGCCGCGGAGAGGATGGAACAGGCCGTGATGGCTGTCATCGCTGCGAACGCGCAGCGCAACAACGCACTGGTCAAGCGCACCGAAGCCATCGCGGCCCGTGATGCTTCACTGCCCGACGTGTGGCGCCAGGCGCTGAGCCACCTGCGACTTTCAATTCGGTTCGCTGACGCCAAAGAGGGCACGAGCGACTACGAGGCCGTGTTCCCCGTGATCAAGAGGCGCAGGAAGAGCGTCGTCACCCCTTCACTCTGAGTGGGCGCGGGCGTTCAGCTGGGGTTCTCTTTGCATCTCGATGCGCTCGACGTACGCGAGCGAGGCCAAGACGGGGAGCGCCTTCTTCGAGAGCGCTCCGAAATGAACGGTGCCCACCGAGCTGCCGAGCACCACGCCCCAGCACGACAACGTTTCATGTTGCGCGATGCTGAGCGGAGCCGTGGTCACGAACGCGATGCGAAAAAACCCGTCGTCGCGCTGAGCGTCTGGCGCGCTGCGCATGTGCACGAGTGCGGCTTCGAGCTCGGCGTCGAGCTTGGCGTGAACGGGCTCGGCGATTTGGTCGACACGAGGCGTCGGGGTGCTCGCGCATCGGGTAACGAACGCGCCCTCGCATTCACTGCGGGTCGCGAAGCTGCCTTGCTCTCCAGACCACGGCAGGTTGGCGGTGCAGGTGAACCCGTCCCACGCGTAGCGCTTCGCTGAAGGGGGTGGCGGGCGCTCGTCAGCCACGGCGCTCGACGAGACGCTGCGACATGACAGGAGGAGCGTCATGGCGATGAAGAGCGGCGCGGGTCGCATGGGCGGCACAATAGCCCCGAGCGCGCGGTACCGGGGGCTCGGGCGCCCAAGCTATGGGCCGGCGGGCCAAAGGCGGCGCGACGTGGTTCGACGGGCTCACCATGAGAGTGGGCTCCGTCAGGAGGCAGCGCGACGTGGTTCGACGGGCTCACCATGAGAGTGGGCGGTTGTCGCGAGGCGGCGCGGCGTGGTTCGACGGGCTCCCCATGAGAGGGGTTTTCAGAACGTGCCGGCCTTGACCAACCTTTCGTACAACCCGCCGCGCGCCATGAGCTCATCGTGCGTCCCCTCATCGACGACGACCCCGTGCTCCATCACCACGATGCGGTCGGCGGCTCGAATCGTCGACAGCCGGTGCGCCACCACCAACGTCGTTCGCCCCGCCATCAGCTCAGCCAGCCCCGCTTGCACCTCGGCCTCGGTCGCCGCGTCGAGCCCACTGGTCGGCTCATCGAGCACCAGCAATGACGGCGCCTTCAAGAACGCTCGGGCGATCGCCAGCCGCTGCCGCTGGCCTCCTGAGAGCCGCGCACCCCGCTCTCCGACGCTCTCATCGAGCCCGAGCGGCCACGCCTTCACGAAATCGGCTGCGTGCGCTCGGGTCAGGGCCTGCCACATCGCGGCTTCGGTCGCGTCTTCTTTGCCCACCCGCAGGTTCTCACGCACGCTGCCCGAGAGCAGCACCGGCTCTTGCGGCACCCACGCCACCTGCGCCCGCACCGATCGCCTCGACACCTCGCTCAGCTCCGCCCCATTCCACCGCATGGTGCCGCCGCTCGGCTGAACGAAACCCAACAGCACTGAAATCAGGCTCGTCTTGCCAGCCCCCGAGGGCCCCACCAGCGCCACGTGCTTGCCGACTGGCACCTCGAAGGTCACCCCCCGCAGCGCCTCGCGCCCATCAGAATACGTCACCCGCAACCCCTCGCAGCGCAGCGCCTGCAGCGGCCCCGCTTCGGCCCCCGCGTCGACCTCGGGCTCGGCGTCGAGCACTTCGAACAACCGCGCCGCCGCCGCCAACGAGTGCATCGACTGCGAGAACGTGCCCGCCAACCCCTTCATCGGCTGGTACATCAACAGCGCCGCCGACAAGAACTGAATCAGCTTCGACGCCAACTGCGGCTCGCTGGCCACCGCGCGGGCCCCGAACGAGATGGCAATCGCGACTCCGATGATGCCGAGCAGCTCGGTGGTCGGGCTGAAGGCGCCGCGAATGAACAGCGAGCGCTTCATCACCGCCAGATACCGGCCCTGCTCTTGATCGAACCGCTCGAGGGCGCTTCGCTCGAGCCGGTAGGCCTGCACCACCGGCAAGTTCGCGAGCTGCTCTGAAGCCATCTGGCTCAGCGCCCCGAGCGAGGCTTGCGACTTGGTGGCCGCCTTGCGCGCGCTCTTCGCGAAGCGCGTGACCGGTATCACCATGCCGGGGATGACGATGAACGTGAGCAGAAACAACCGCGGGTCGGCGGCGAAGCACACGGTGAGCAACGCCACCACCAGCAGCGAGTCTTTGGCCCAGCTCGAGAGCGCCTGGCTGACCGCGAACTCGACCTGCGCCACGTCAGAGGTGAACCGAGAGAGCAGCTCGCCAGAATGCCGGGTCTCGAACCACTTCGGCGGTAGCACCAGCAGCCGCGAATACAGCGAACGTCGAATCGAGTTGAGCGCCCGCTGGGCCACCGAGCTCATCAACCCCGAGTGCAGCCACGAGCCCGCCGCCTTCACCACCGCCAGCCCGATGATCGCCAGCGGCAGCCGAAACCCCAGGTCCGCCTGCCCAAGCTGCCAGGGCCCCAGGCGCACATCGCCGCCGCCTTTGAGCACCGATTCGAGCAGGGGGCCTAGCAGCGACGCCCAAAGCGACGCCGCGACCGCTGAGACCAGGGCCGCCAGAATGCCGATGGCCACCAGCCCCCGCCATGGTCGCACGAAGCCCAACAGCCGCAGCCACATCTGCAACGCCTGGCTGGGTTTCGGCTTCGGGGAGGTCACGGGTCGATTGCTGCGACGCAAGGGTGCGTTATAGGAGCTGCACTCTATGGCGTCAGGTCAGAAGCGCGACTACTACGAAGTGCTCGGTGTCGAGCGAAATGCAGATGCGGACACGCTCAAGAAGGCGTTTCGCAAGCTGGCGATGGAGCACCACCCCGACCGCAACCCGGGTGACCACACCGCCGAAGAGAAGTTCAAAGAGGCGGCCGAGGCCTACGAAGTGCTCTGCGACCCCGACAAGCGCGCGCGGTTCGACCGCTTCGGCCACGCGGGCGTACAGGGCTTCGGCGGCGATGCGGGCTTCGGCGGCGCCAACATCAACGACATCTTCGGTGAGATCTTCGGCGACATCTTCGGCGGCGGCCGACAACGCCGTCAGCGCAACCGCGGCGCCGACCTTCGCTACAACCTCGAGCTGACTTTCGAAGAGGCCGCCTTCGGCTCTGAAGTGTCGGTCAAGATACCGCGCCCCAAGCGCTGCGAGGCCTGCGAGGGCACCGGCTCGAAGAGCAAGCAGACCCGCACCTGCCCGACCTGTGGCGGCGCCGGAGAAGTGCGCTTCACCCAGGGCTTCTTCGCGGTCGCGCGCACCTGCAGCCAGTGCTCAGGCACCGGCAACGTGGTCGCCGACCCCTGCAAGAGCTGCAAAGGCGTGGGCAAGATCGACTCTCAAAGCGAATTGACGGTGAAGATACCCCCCGGGGTCGACACCGGTACCCGCGTGCGCATCGCCGGTGAAGGTGAGCCCGGCGAGCAAGGCGGGCCTCCGGGCGACCTGTACGTGGTGGTGCACGTCAAAGAGCACTCGCTGTTTCACCGCGAAGAATTCGACGTCTACGTGGTGGTGCCGATCAGCGTGGTGCAGGCCTCTCTGGGCGCGCAGATCGAGGTGCCGACGCTCGACGGTGTGGTCAAGCTCAAGGTGCCCGAGGGCACGCAGACCAACAAGGTCTTCAGGCTCAAGAACCAGGGCATACCCCACCTGCAGGCCAGTGGCCGGGGCGATCAACACGTGCGGGTGGTGATTGAGACGCCGACCAACTTGAACGCCAAGCAACGCAAGCTGCTCGAAGAATTCGCCGAGGCCAGCGGAGAAGACGTCAACCCGCAGGCCCGCAGCTTCTTCTCGAAGGTCAAAGAGCTCTTCGCCGCGAAGTAGACGTGGTTTGACAGGCTCACCATGAGATTAGACGACCCGGGTGGTGGTGCCGACCACCTCGAGCGTCGCTCCGTCTTCGCAGCGCACCGCGATTCGGCCCGGGGCAGTGAAGCTGACCTGCTTGACCTGCTCAGACCACCGCGTCGCCAGCCGAAACGCCGCGTGCTCACGCCGCAGCCGCTGAAAGGTGGGCAGCACTGGCGGCGTCCATTCTTTGGGCAGCGGTTGGCGCAGCAGCTCGTCGAGCAAGATGAACCCGTCGTCGACCGCCGGTAACGCGTCGAGCGCCTCGGCCCCCCAGGCCAACAAGCGCAGCACCGAGTGCATGTCGCGCCGCCCGGGCACCTGCGTCGCGAGGCCAATCACCGTCGCCAGCCGCTCGAGCACCGGCAGCGGCGCGTGGTGCTCGCCTTCGAGAAACTCGAGCCGGGCCGCCTGCAGCACCAACCAATCGTCGAGATACCCGGGCAGCCCGCGGTGGGTCTCGACCGCCACGAAGGTCAACGCGGTGGCCAGACCGACCCGCTTCACGCTGGGCGTCGCCGGGCTGCGCAGTTCTCTCGCCATGAAGCGCGTCAACAGTGACACTTCGCGAATCAGCGAGAACAGCACCGGCGCGAGCCCCTGTGCCAGCACCGACGCCGCGGGCCCGACCAACTGCAGCAGCGCGGCCGGCGCCTGCGAGAGCAACCGACACAACTCGTGCCGGGCGGCCTCTTCATCGAGGCTGTCAATGCGGTCGGCCTTCTGCTCGAGGGCGGCGAGGAGCGGGCTGCTCGCCACTCCGAGGTTGGGCAAACCAGCCCCTTGCAGACACTCGAGCAGCCGGGCCCGCGAGGCCAGGCCGACCAGGCGCGCGCGCCGGTGCCCGTCGACGAACACGTCGCAGGTGGGGCAGGCCACCAGGTCGAAGCGTTCGATGGCTGAGGGGTGAAGGTCGATGTCGACCCGGCCGATTCGAACCGATTGGCTGACGCTGGTGAGCACGGCCTCGAGCGCGCGGGCTGGTGCGCTCCACGACGCGTCGAAGAACAACACCGAAGGCCCCTCGGCCTGGGTGAAGCCATCGCACTCGGCGTCGGCAACGTTTTGAATCGCGGTCAACACCTCGGTGGCCCCACCCCAGACAAAAGAAAAAACGCATGACGGCTCGGGCGGCCCCACCCCCGCCCAAAAGCCGACCCCCCCCGTGAAAGACCCTCGACCGCCGCCCGAGCTCCAACCCCTTCGAACCGCATGCGCCCGCCGCGTTGGCGACTTTGCAAACACAAGTCCGTACATGTGGTCTGCAACCGGTTGAGATCAGACGGCCCGAAATCTGCCGATTCCAATTTGTTGGAATGGGGGGTGGGTCAGATTCCACTTTATTGGAATGGCGCGGGGGTGCTCCGGGGAGCCGCCCGTGGCCCAGCGGTTGCTCAAGGCCCTTCACATGGATGCGAGCCAGTCAGTTGCTGCGGTGAGTCAGGGCCGAAGGCTAGTGTTCCAAGCCATGGCCGGGGTGGAGGAAGGGAGACTGGGGCTCGAACGCGATTTGTACCGCGCATTGATCGAAGTGCCGTCGAGCCCCGACCCGCAGGCGCACCTGGCTGACGTGCTGCAGAAGTTGGTGACGATGGCGGGCGCCGAGCGCGGCTACGTCGAGCTGTACCAAGACGAATCGGCCGATGCGATCGCGCTCTCGCACCTGTGCACGCCCGAGCAAGAGGCCGAGATTCGCGCGGTCACCTCGCGGGGCATCGTGGCCGCGGCGATCGCCAGCGGCACCACGATTCACACGCCGGCGGCGCTGCTCGACGAGCGCTTCGCGTCGCACCCGTCGGTTCAAAATCAACGGCTCGAGGCGGTGCTGTGCGTGCCGTTGACCTCGACCAGCCCGGGCGTGCTGTACCTCGAGGGTCGGCGCGGCGCGGGGCCCTTCTCGCTCGACGTGGTGGCGGTGGTCGAGCGGGTGGCGCGGTTTCTGACGCCGGTGCTCGAGGCCTCGACGCCTCGGGCCGACGCGGCGCGCGGGCTCGACCCGACCAACCCGCTCCGCTCGAAGCTGAACCTCGCGGGGCTGGCGGGCCGCAGCGCCGGGCTCGCGTACGTGTTCGAGCAGGTGGGGCTGGTCGCTCCGCTCGACATCAGCGTGCTGGTCAGCGGCGATTCGGGCACTGGCAAGACGGCCCTGGCGCGAGCGATTCACGACAACAGCCCCCGGCGGGCGGGCCCATTCATCGAGCTCAACTGCGCGGCGATACCCGAGACGCTCTTCGAGGCCGAGCTGTTCGGCACGATGAGCGGCGCCTTCACCGGGGCCCGGCGCGCGGCTGGTAAAATCGAAGCGGCCGAGGGCGGCACGCTCTTGCTCGACGAGATTGGAGAGCTGCCGTTCGCAATGCAGAGCAAGCTGTTGCAGGTGCTGCAATCGAAGCAGTACTACCCGGTGGGCAGCGCGAAGGTGGCCACCGCGAACGTGCGGGTCATCGCCGCGACCAACGCGTTGCTCGAAGAGCTGGTCGAGCAGAAAAAATTTCGCGACGACCTCTACTACCGGCTGACCGCGTTCTCGATTCGCATGCCCTCACTGGGTGAGCGACGGGCCGACATTCAGCCGTTGATTGACGAGCTGATGACGCGCATCGCCTTCGAGCACCGGTTGCCGAAGCTGCCGCTCTCGCGCGGGTTTCGAGCGGCGTGTGAGGGGCTCGAGTGGCCAGGCAACGTGCGCCAGCTTCGAAATCGCCTCGAGCAGTCGGTGATTCGCGCGGTGGGTGAAGGGGCGGTGCAGGTCGAGCCGCGGCACCTGGGCGTCGACGCCAAGACCGTGTCGAGCTCGCTTCAAGAAGCCACCCGCGCTTTTCAACGCGAGCTGCTGCGGCGCGAGCTCACCGCCGCCAAGTGGGACACCGCCGAGGTCGCGGAGCGTCTCGAGATCAGCCGTTCGCAGGTCTACAATTTGATCAAGGCCTTCGCGCTCGACAACGAGTCGTAGGGCTTCTCCCCTGTCGTACCCCCAGCAGCGATGACGGTGGCGTGTTTGGCGCCATCGCAGTGACCCCACCACGAGAGGTTGTCCCCATGGCCGATTGGAAGCTGATCCCCGAGAGCAACAAGAAGAAGGCGAACGTCAAGCCAGCCGCGAAGATGACCGACATCAAGACGTACTGGGACCGGGAGGACCCGGTGTACCACTCGTTGCTGGTGCGGGTGATCAAGCGCAGTGGCAGCAAACTCTCTTTCGCGATCTGCGACCCGACCACCGGCGAAGAGACGCTCAAGCGCGGTAAACCGTACGTGGTCGACCTGAGCAACTATCTGAACGTGCTGAGCGACCTGCCATCGACGGCGGCGCTGGCCACCAAGGCGAGGCCATACGGTCTGCTGTTTCTCACCGACACCTACCTGAAGGCGAATCGCATCAACGCCAGAGATGGCGGCGGCGGTGGCAAGGTGCCGAAGTCGGCGTCGCTGTAAGAAAGACGAAGAGGGCTCGGCCTCGTTGAAGAGTGCCGAGCCCAGGTCTTCGTGGTCTTGCTCGATTTTCTAGCGCTGCTGCCTTCGGCGACTCAGCGCGAACGCCATCGCGGCGAGCGCTCCCCACAGCGCCATCGTCGGCCCCGGCACCACCGCGCACCCCATCACCCGGTTGGTGTCAGGAGCCGCTTGCAGCTTGAGCTGCGAGACCGATTGCGTCGAATCAGGGTAGAGCCGATCGGGGGTGGTCAGCGTGGCCTGCAGCTGGAGCGAGTACTCACCATCGACGTCGGCGGTGAAGGTGGGCGCGGGCACGTCTTGCGAGCGGTACTCCCAGCGCACGGCGGCGACGGCGGTGCCGATTGGGTGTGCGACCGCGGCCGCCGAGCCGGAGGGGCGAACCGACACCGTCCACCGGTAGGTGAGCGTGGCGCCTTCGCGGTTGGCGAACATCGGCAAGTTGAGCTTCTGGCCGGCCTTCAGCTCGAGCCTGCCGCCCGACGCCACCCGAAACGGGCCCGCGGGGTCGAGGCAGTCGCCTTTGTTGTTCACGTCGGTGACGACGCAGAACTTCGCGTCGCAGCCATCGCCCACGCCGTCTCCGTCGCTGTCGAGCTGCCCACGGTTCATGTGGGTCGCGCAGTTGTCGGCCCGGTTGATGATGCCGTCGTTGTCGATGTCGGTGTCACAGGCATCTCCGACGCCGTCGTGGTCGGTGTCGAGCTGGGTCGGGTTCGCGAGGCCCACGCAGTTGTCGAACGCGTCAGAGAGGCCGTCGCTGTCGGCGTCGACGTTGCAGCGGGTGTCGCTCAGCAGCTCATTGGGGGTGTGGGCGAGGGTCGGGCAAAAGTCGACGGTGTCGAGAAACCCGTCGCCGTCATCGTCGGTATCGCAGACATCGCCGTGCCCATCGCCGTCGAGGTCGGCCTGCGTCGTGTTGGGCACGCTGGGGCAATTGTCGGCCGCGTTGAGGGTGAGGTCTCCGTCGACGTCGTCGTCGCAGAGGTCTCCCTTGCCGTCGCCGTCGGTGTCGAACTGGGCGAAGTTCGAGGCCGCGCCGCAGTTGTCGCACTGGTCGCCGACCGCGTCACCGTCGCCATCGAGCTGGTCACGGTTGCCCACGAAGGGGCAGTTGTCTTTGTCGTCGCTGATGCCGTCTGAGTCAGCGTCGTCGGTGTACGAGAGCGTCACGCCGTCGTCGGTGTAGTTGACCCACACCGAGCAGCCACCGCCGGTGCAGACCCCGTTGGTGCACGCGCCGCCGCCCCCCCCGCCCTCCTCTTTCGGAGCCCCGCACGCCGACCCCAGGCACTCCGGGTTGTCTCCACCGTCGGCCCAGGCCGCGCCCGCCACCAACACTGCTGCCACCATTGCCCAAGTCACGCGCATACGCTGCCACCTTGTCTTTTGCCGAGCGCCCAATGCGCTGCGATCAGTCACCCCCTGGTTTCCTCGCGGGGGTCAGAGCCTTCCCCACCGTTGGCGAAAAAAATGTGCGAGAAATGCGAAACGTATGAGCCAGCGCCGAGGTGTTCGAGGGTTGGCTGAGCTGTGCGCGTGGGCGGCGCTGCTCGCGGCGAGCTCTGCCGCCGCGCAATACGGCACTGGGCGCGATGGCGCGCTGGTCGTCACCTCGCACACGACCATCAACGAGAGCGCGGTGTTGACCGCGAACGCGGCGGCCGGTGAATTCACCCTCAGCGTCACCGGCACCGGTTCTTTCGCGCCGGGGGCTTCGGTGCTGGTGGTTCAAATGCAGTGGGTCACCGCGGGAGACCGGCCCGATGTCGGCGCCTTCGAAGTGCACCGCTTGACTCGGGTCAGCGGTGCGCAGCTCGAGCTCGAAGACCCGCTTCGACGCGCTTTTTCAGGCGGGGTGACGCAGGTCGTGACGCTGCCCGAGTACACCACCGTCAATGTGGCGCCAGACGCAGGCCTCTTTGCCCAGCCGTGGACGGGTCGGGGCGGCGTGCTGGCGTTCTTGGCGAGCGAGTCGTTGGTGAACGACGGCGTGCTCGATGCGCGCGGCGCGGGCTTTCGCGGAGGCACCGGCCGCTCGTCGGTCGATGAGCGCGGCGGCTGCGCCCGGCTCGATGAACCGGTGCCCGGCGGGTCTGAACGCGGAGAAGGCGCTCAGCTCGGTGGCTTCGGCCCCGTCTTCACCGGCCGCGGAGAGAACGACACCGGCGGCGGCGGCGGGGTCTGCGCGTTCTCGGGTGGCGGCGGCGGTGCGCATCGCGGCGAGGGCGGCATGGGCGGCTTCGCGGCCGACTCCACGGCGACCGGCGGCCAGGGCGGGCTCGCGCTGCTCGGCAGTGGGTTGGTGATGGGCGGAGGCGGCGGCGCCGCGAACGGCCTCAACGGCAACCCACGCAATGGGGGCAACGGCGGCGGCATCATCTTCATCGCCGCACGCGAGCTGTCGGGCCGCGGCGTCATCACCAGCGACGGCAGCCCCGGCGGCGGCGTGACTGAAAAACAAGGCGCCGGCAGCGGCGGCGGCGCGGGAGGCACGGTCTGGCTCGAGGTGGCCAGCACGGCCATCTGCCAGCTCTCGGCGCTGGGAGGCTTCGGCGGCTCGAGCCTGATGACCGGCCCCGGAGGTGGCGGGGGCGGCGGGTTGATTCGTCTGCAGGCGCAGGTGGTCACGTACTGCACCACGGTGGTTTCGGCGGGCGCACCCGGGTTGGCCAACGGGCAGCCCTTCGGGGCCGGGCCAATCGACACTGACAGCGCTCCCAACCTGGGCACGGTGAGCGTGACCGACGTGTACACCGAGCCGACGCCGCTGCCCAAAGACAAGGTCTCGGCGCTGTTGGGCATCGGGTGCGGGTGCAGCTCGTCGGGTGAGCTGACCGTGCTGGCGATGCTCGTGTTCGGTCTGCTTCGGAGGCGGCGATGATCGCCCTGAGCGTCGCGCTGTTGCTCACCACCGCCGCCGGCCCCAAAGGCATGGTGAACGCGACCCCGCCACCGGTGCTGGTGATGGTTCGCACGCCGGGCAACGCGGCGTTCGAGAAGTCACAGCAGCGTTTGCACGAAGAGCTGACCCTGCTGCTCGACTCGTTCATCGTGATTCTCACCTCGGTCGAGGTCAGAGACTTCGCGCGCAAGGCGCTGGCTGATCAGATAGCCGTGGTGCTCCCGCTGGCGAAGAGCAACGATGCGGTGGCGGTGGTGTGGCTCGCCGAGCCGCTGCCGGGGCAGATGATGCTGCACCTGGTGGCCCGCGGCACCGGCCGAACCCTGGTGCGCACGCTCGAGTTCGACCGCAAGAGCCAATCTGAAAATGTGCTGGCGCTGATGCTGCGCGAGCTGCTCGGCACCGCCTTCTTGTACGAGCCGGTGCGAACCGTGCCCGAGCCCGTGCGCAATGTTGTGTCGGCGGTGCGTCGCACCATGCCCGCGATGGAGGAGCTCACCCCGCCCCCGCCCGCGACGATCATCGTTCGACCGCCCGCGCCCGAGGTGTTGGTGCGCACCTGCCGCTGGTGCCTGCGCCTCGCCGGTGGAGCGCTGCTCGAGTCGGGCTTGAGCGACGCGGTGGGCCCGACCGCCCGCTACGGCGCCTCGCTCAACGCCAGCGTGATGCTCGATCGCTTCGACCTGGGCCTCGCCGTCGACCTGCTCGGGTTCAGCAGCAAGGTCTCGACCTTTCACCTCACCTCGACCTCGCTGCCGTTGATGGCCACCGGCGGGTGGCGGCTGATTCGAACCCGGCTGCTCGCGGCCGGCCCGGTGGTGGGTCTGGGTATGGAGCTGTCGTGGACTTCGGCTGTTCCAACCACCGCGACGCCGACCATTTCGTTGTTCACCGCGGGGCCGATCGCGATGGCCGGGTTCGAGCTCTCGGTCACCTTGGGAGAGTTCTCGCTCTGGTCTCGCGTGGATTTCTTCTTTCGCACCAGAAGGCCGCAACTCATCGAAATCACTGACAACGACCCGCAATGGAAGCTGAGCTCCTCGACCCTGAGGGTGTCGCTGGGCCTGGCGTGGGAAGGGTTGTGAGCCCCGACGGAAAGACTCCTCACACTTCAGTGAGCGACGACGATGACCAGTGTGTGCGGCGAATGGCGGCGGGCGACGCAAAGGCCCTGGGGCCCTTGTACGAGCGGCATCGAGGAGTGGTGATGAGTGTGTTGCGCCAACATCTGCGGTCTCAAAGCGAGGCAGACGACGAGTGTCAGAACGTCTTTCTGGCGCTGCGTGACATGGCGGCGCGAATTCGGCCGGGCTCGAGTGTGCGGGGGCTGTTGGTGGGCATCGCGGTGCGCAAAGCGAAGAAGTTCTCGGCGGTCTCGTGGGTGCGGCGAAATTTGATCGAGCGGCACGTCTCGCGTGAAAACGAGACCGTTGGAGGCCACCGCCGGGTCGACGCGGCCCGTGATGCGCAGCGCATGCTCAGCACGCTGCCCGAAGATTGGAGAACCGTCGTGATTCTCAACCTCGTCGAAGGGTGGACGGCCGAAGAGATCGCCGCCTCGATGGGGATTTCGCCGAACACCGTGTTCACCCGGCTCTTTCGCGCGCGGCAGCAGATTCGGGCGCAGTGGCCCGACGACGCCGACGAGCTGATCGGGAGCCCCACGTGAGCGCGCCTGACTTTCACGCCCAACGCGAGCTGTACCTGGCGGGCGGCCTGCAGGGTGAGCAGCGCACGGCCTTCGAGGCCCACGCGAGAGACTGCGCGGAGTGTACCCGCGATATCTCGAGCTGGCGCTCGTTCGGGTCGGTGTTGAAGAACCAGCTGCAGCCGCTGCGCCGGGCTCCGACGAGCACCGAGGTGGCGCACCTGATTGCATTGGCTGAAGAGCCACGCTCGATGACGGTGCGCTGGGTGGTACCGGCGTTCGCGATGGCGGCAGTGCTGGTGGTGGCGGTGGTGGTGGGCGTGGTGCTCAAGCGCGGCCCCGCAGAGACGCCGTGGGTCGCGACGGTGGTGGCATCGAGTGGGTTTACCGCTTCGGGCCCGGCTGACTTCGCGACCGGTGCCGGTGGGCACGCCCTGGTTCGGTTGGGCGAAGACGACGTCGGCCTGGGCGCGGCGACCGCGTTGACCGTGAGCCATGCGTCGAGCACCAGCACGGTACTGCGGTTGGGCCACGGCGTGGTGGCGGCCCACGTGAACCCGGCGCGCGGCAAACGCAACTTCGACATCGAGACTCCGATGGGCCGGGTGCACGTGGTGGGCACGATTTTTCGGGTCTCGGCCAGCGACGAGTCGCTCGAGGTCGACGTGGTGCGCGGCGTGGTCGAGGTCGAGCGAAAGGGCGTGAAGACCCGGGTGCCCGCGGGCCAGGCGCTGCGCGTGACCCGTGACGCCGAGGGTGCGCTGGCGCCGTTCGAGGCCGAAGCGTTCAGCGAGCTGTCGGCCCAGCCGCCTGCGGTGGTGGTGGCGCCGGTGGTACCTGAGGTGACCGAGGCCGACGCGGGGGTGGTGGCGGTGGCGGTGCCGGCGAAGCGCGGGGCTCCAGTGGCGGCGTGGCGGTCGGCGGCGGCGCGGGGCGAGTGCGCGAGCGTGATTGCGGCAGCCGAGCGCTATGTGAAGGGTGACGCGGGCGATGCTGACGCGTGGTTGATCTTGGGTGATTGCCGGCGGCGTCAGCGGGAGTTTGCGCCAGCGGTGACGGCGTACCTGGCGGCGGCGAAGACCCGTGAGCCCCAGGGCAAACAGGGGTTGCTACAGGCCGCTGAGCTGTTGCAGCAAGAGCTCAAGCAGCCGCAGCAGGCCGTGGTGGTCATCGATTCGTATCTGCGCACCAAGCCAGAGCGCAGGCTCGAGGCGGCGGCGCTGGTTCGCAAGGCGCGGGCGTTGGTGGAGTTGGGCAAGAAGGCCGAGGCGAAGGCCGTGCTCAGCGATGCGGTGAAGCGGTTGCCGGAGACTCCGTCGGCGGCTGAAGCGAATCGGTTGCTCGAGAATTTGTAGAGCGCAGTTCGCTGGGAGTGGAATTCGTTCGTGGGGTTTTTGCCCACGCGCACCGGCCTCCCGCTCGAGCGCCGACGCCACCTGCAGTGCTCAAGTGGTGTGCACGAGGGGCATTCGCAGTGCGTCACCACGCATCGAAAAGCGCCGAAACAATTGCGAGCGTCGAGCGGGCAGCGGTTTGCATTGGCCCTGGTCGCGAGGTGGCTCCCGATGCAACAGGCGATCATCAGCAGTCTCTACCGGTTCGGTTCTTCACCCCTGCCCGCCCCCGATGGCCAGTCGATGTCGCTCGAAGCGCTCCAGCGACGGGCTGATCAGCTGATCGCGACGCATCAGGTCAGCGGAGGCCGCATGTACGACCTGTGCCGCCTGGGGCGTGAGCTGCTCAACCTGCTGTTGGCCGAACGACCGTCACCTATCTGCGCCGCGCTGATCATTCACCGCGTGTTCACGCCGATACCGATCGGCGACCGGGCGACGCTGGCGCTGTACGTCACCAACGCGCTGCGCAGTGACCGGCTCTCGAAGCTGGCGTCGGGAGCGCTGTTCACCCTTCGGGGCGCCCTCGCCTTCGAAGACCCGGAGGCCACCGCTGAGGCCGTGCGGCGGCTCGACGAAGAGCTAGGGCACCGAACGCACCTCTCGCCGACGGGGCTCTTCGTCGCGAATCGCGTGACCGCGCCCCTGATGCAGGCCGCCCTCGAGCAGGTGACGCTCTCGCAGCGTTCGGCCCCGAAGCACCTGGTCATCTTGGTGCCGCTTGAAGAAGAGGGTACCCCGCTCGAAGTGATGCGTGAGCACCTGCGCCTGGTGCTGCGGTACGCGGCAGACCTCGACGACGGCAATCTCTTGTACCGGAGCGCGGTGAGCCTGTTGCAGACGCGACGCTTGAGCGCCAGGCCCTCCGCCCTCACGATGGCGCTGATGCCGTTACGGGCGCTCGCGAGGTGGGTGTGGCCGCCGCTCCCGATCGTCGCCCCCAGAATTCGGGTCTGAGGCGCTCGCTCACGACTTCGGCGCAGCCCGAGGGAAGGTGGCGCGAAAGGCCGTGCCCTGTTCGAGGGTCGAGATCACGCTCACCTGCCCGCCCTGCGCCCTGGCGATTTCCCTCACGATGAAGAGCCCCAACCCGACGCTTCGCCCCGAGCTGGTGGCGCCAGTGCCGCGGGTCATCGGCTCGAAGAGCGTGGCCTTGATCTCTTCAGGTATGGGCGGGCCCTGGTTCTGCACCTCGACCGAGAACGTGTCAGCGCCCACTTCGGAGGTGACCAGCACCGGCGTGTCGTGGCTCCCGTAGGTCATCGCATTCGAGACCAGGTTGCCGACGAGCTGGGTCAGCCGGTTGCCGTCGGCTACGCAGCGCCCGTCACCCACGCGAAAGTGCTCGAGCCGCCGGCCCGGGTAGATAAAAATCAGCTCGTTCACGCTCTCGGCGATCACCTCGTGCAGGTCGAGCTCACCGGTCGTCACCGAGAGCCCTTGGCCGAGCCTGGCCTGAGTGAAGTCGAGCAGATCGAAGATGAGCCACTTGGCCCGGTCGATGGCGCGGTTGATTCGCTCGACGCTGCGTTGCTGACTGACCGAGAGCTCGCCTCGCTGAATCATCGAAGCGGAGTTGGCGATCGCGGCGAGCGGGTTGCGCAGGTCATGGCTGACGATGCCCACCATCTGCTCGGCGAAGAGCGCGCGGTCTTTCGCGTTGGCGTGAAGCTTGGCGGTCTCTTGAACCAACTCCTCGAGCCGCTTGCGTGAGAGCACCAGCTCCTTTTCGTACTTGTCCCGATCCCACGCGACGAAGGCGGCGATTTCGATGACCACCCGGCCCTCAGCGTCATGCCGAATCGCGTTGAGCACCATGGGAATGCGGGTCTTGTCTCGGTGCACGAACTCGAGCTTCACCTCTGAAATCGAGCCCTGAATCTGCAGTAGCGGCGCCCAGTGGGTCTGGTGAAAAATGCGCCCACCCATGGTGAGCAGATCTTGAAAGCGCACCTTGGTGATCAGCGCCTCGCGCGCGTAGCCCACCCACTTGCAGAAGGTCAGGTTGGCCCACAGAATTTCGCCCGCTTCGGTCGTCTGCACGAGCCCGCACGGCGCGGCGTCGAGCATGCCCGCATTTTCAGCGCTGCGCTCGGTGCCCACGGCAAGGCCTCACAGGTGTTCGCTCGCCAGAAAGGAGTCGATCGCGGCGGCGCTGCTGCTCGGTGCGCTCAAGTGCGGGCAGTGCCCAACGTTTTCGACCACGCTCAACGTGCTGTGCGGCAAGACTTTGTGAAGGTACTGGCCCACGGTCATCGGAGCGATCAAATCGTCGCTGCACTGAATGATCAGCGTGGGCATGCCGAGCTTGGCAATCTCAGAGCGCACATCGGTGAGAAAGGTGACCCTCGCAAACTGGGCTGCGATCTCGGGGTCGGTGCGGCAGAAGCTGTTGGTCAGCTCGACCGAGAGCTCAGGCTGTTGGGCTGCGCCCATGATCACCGGCGCCATGTTCGACGACCAGCCCAGGTAGTTGCCCTCCAAGGTCTCGAGCAGCGAGTCGATGTCGGCGCGGGTGAACCCGCCCACGTAATCACCGTCGTTGATGTAGCAGGGCGAAGGGCTCAACATGATCTGCGCCGCGAAGCACTCGGGCGCCTTCAGGTTCGCCAGCGCCCCAATCATGCCAGAGACCGAGTGACCGACGAAGATCGTGGGGCCTTGGCCGAACTCGCGAACGATCTCGACCACGTCATCGGCGTAGCCATCGAGCGAGGCGTATTTTTTTCGGTCGTAGGCGGAGAGGTCTGAGTTGCCGCTGCCCACCAGGTCGAAGCGAACGGTGCGGTAGCGTTTCTCATACGCAGGCGCGAGCAGCCGCCACATGTTTTGATCGCAGCCAAAACCATGGGCGAAGAGCATGGTCGTCGACCCCTCGCCTGACACCTGCACGTTGTTTCGTTTCTGAACCGACACAGGCCAAGTGTAGTGGCGGGCCAGACGATTCACACCCTCCTTTCCACGTGGCGGGGCCACCGATTACTCGACGCGATCGCCCGCGCATCGCACGCCCACGCCGAAGTCGATGTACTCAGGCACCCTCGTGTTCCACCGGTTTGACTGCTGAAAGCGCTCAGACTCGGGCAGCGCCCAAGTGCCACCGGCCACGACTCGAAGCCCCACGTACCTGCCCGTCGTGGGCACCGTCGAGGTCCACTCGCTGACGTTGCCTTGCATGTCGATGAGGCCGTACGGCGACACGTCGAGTGGAAAGCTCCCGGCGGGCACGACTTGTGCGTTGTCGAACGTCTCGGCGAGGTTGGCGCACTTGGGCGCGGCGCAGAGCAGCAGCCGTGACGGCGCGGGGTTCGGCCCACCCGGCAGCTCGAGCCCGCCGCGATAGGCTTTCTGCCACTCTCCGAGCTTCGGCAGCCGCAGGCCCCAGAAGCGGCAGTACCGCTCGGCCGCTGACGCCGTGAGCGCGGAGATCGGCAGCGTCGGGCCAGGCGGTTGACCGACCGCCGCCGGGGTGGCGGGCAGCGCGTCTCCGGTCAGCGGCGCGAGGCGATGGTACGGCTCGTATTCTGCGATCAGGGCCTCGGTGCGCGCGAGCCAGAACTCACCCACTGTGGTGGGCACGCCGGGCTCGCTGTCGCGCTCACCGGGCTCGAGATACGGGCCTGCGGGTATCTTCACCAACCCCGCCCTCGAGGCCTGGCAGGTCGGCACCGGTATCGAGTACGTCGGTGGCGCGCCGCGCTCGCTGTAGCCAGGCAGCCGCTTCAAGAAGACCCACGACGGGCCGCAGGCCTCGCCCCCGGCGCCTCGGCCCAGCACTTCGAGAAACGCCGGGCCACTGCGCACCTCGATCGCCTCTTGCAGGTGCCCATCGACCACCGCTGCGCCGTGCCGAATCACATCGGCCTCGGCGTACACGCGCCCGGGCCGGTCGAGCGAGGTGATGTCGAGCGCGTGCAGCCTCCATTCAAGGCGCGGAGGCATCGCGGCGGGTGTGGCGGTGTGCGTCTGCGGCGACCAATCGAAGGGCTCGAGCGACAAGACGAGCTGCCCCATGTCGGCCGCGGCGAGGGTGATCTGCCGTTGCTGCGCGAGGGTCTCGAGCTGCTTTTGGCGAAAGGCGTACGCCGCGCCAGACGAGAGCACCGCCAGCGCTGAGACTCCGGCGAAGGCTGCGATGAAACCGCGGCGACGCCGCTTCACCCGCGCCAGCTCGCGGCGATGGCCCGCGTCGAGAAAGGCGCGCTGCCCTGCCGACAACGTCAACTTCCACTCCGCCGCGCGCTCGAGAGCTTGTCGCACCGCGGGGCCTGCCCAGGTCTCGTCGTCGCGCCGCCCACGCGAAACCCACAGCGCAGCAGCCTGCTCGATTTCAGCCGACAGCTTTCGCGCCTCGTGGGTCTCGGTCAGCCACCGCGCCAATGCTGGCCAGTTCGACACCAGCGACTCGTGGGCAAGCTCGATCTGCGCCTCTTCGTTTTCAGCGGCTCGGCCAGAGACCAGCAGGCGATGCGAGAGCAAGCGGTCGAGCACCACCTCGGCCCTCGGCGCCAGCCCCCGCAGCAATTCAGAGCGCGCCCGAGGCCGCCGGGTCGACACGTCGTTGACCAGCTTCAGCATCAACGCGCGGGTCAGCTCTCGCTCTTCAGGCAACGCCTCGGCGAGAAAGCGCTGGGCGTGCGAGGCGAGCGCTCCTGCGGCGCGGCCAATCGCCTCGTACTCGCGCGTCAGCACCAGACGACGCTCGGTGTCGCGGCGCTCCCACAGGGCGCGGGCGGCGAACTGCAGCAGCGGTAAGGCCGACGGTTGCCCCTCGAGCTCTGCGGCGATGCGATTGGCCAGGTCTGGCGAGTCGGCGTGGTACCGCACCCGCCGCAGCGGAGCGCTCACCGCCTCGGCCAGCGCCGCCCGCCCCAGCGGTGGCAGCACGGTGATGGCGCCCAAGAACGCACGCAGCTCGGGCATCGCGGCGAAAGCGCTCAAGAAGTCGTCGCGAACCGAAAGCACCACCCGCGCCGAGTGGTCGACCGAGGCCAGGCAGCGCAGCGCCTCGACGGTGGTCTTCGCTTCGGCTGGGCTCGCGAGCGTGAAGAGCTCTTCGAATTGGTCGACCACCAGCAAAACCCGGGTCGATTGCTCGGTGCTCAGCCGGGTGACGAACGCCTCGAGGCTGCCGGGGCGCTCGCTCAATGCGTTGAGCACCTCTTCGACTTTCAGCGGGGCCGACTTGCCTGGAGCCGTCGCTCCCAGCGGCGCGGCGTTGACCAGAGCGTTGGCCAGGCTCCACAGCGGGCGCGACCCCGGGCGGCAGCGCACCACCGCCCACCGGTCTTGCTCACGCAACCGGGGGATGACGCCTGCCTGCAGAAAGCTGCTCTTGCCGATGCCCGAGGGCCCGGTGAGCGGCACCAGGGGCTCCCGGCGGAGCCGCTCGATGAAGGCATCGATGTCGGCCTCGCGGCCCTGCAGGTCGGCGGCGTCGGCCTCGCTGAACGCATCGAGGCCGCGGTACGGAGCGCGTTCTTCGGCGCTGCTGGGCAGCCCTTCGAGCATCGCGGCCAACTGCAGCGCCACCTCGTCAATCGGCGGGCGGTGCTCCGGGGTTGGTGAAAGACAGCGCGCGATGAGTGACGCGCAGGGCTGGGTCGCGACCTTCGGGCCCATCTGAAGCTCGGTCGGTTTGAAGACGTAGGCGGTCAGCTCGCGATCAGTCAGCGGGCGGCTGCCTTCGATCAGCTCGTGCAGCATCACGCCGATGGCCCACACGTCCATCGAGGGGTTTGGCGCGGTGCCGACCCAGCGTTCGGGCGCCATGTACGCCGGAGTGCCCGAGGCGGCGGTCGGGCTGCTGCCCATCAGCCGTGCGAGACCGAAGTCGAGCACCCTCAACCGGCCGTCAGAGGGCACGATGATGTTCTCGGGCTTCAGGTCGGCGTGAATGATCTGGTGCCGGTGCGCCTCGGCGACGCCTTCACAGACCGCCTTGATCAGCCGCATCGCCTCGCGTGGAGACACCGTGCCCGCGTCGAGCCTGCTGCGCAGCGAGTCACCGTCGAGATACTCGAAGGCGATCCACGGGAGGCCTTGGTAGGCTCCGGCGGCGTACACGGTCACCACGTGGGGGTGGCTCAAGCGCGCGGTGGTGCGCGCCTCGTCGATGAAGCGCTGCACCGAT
>JANLPS010000413.1:0-5237 GCA_031367385.1 Archangium sp.
GTGAGTCGATCCATTACGTTCACTTCGACCTTCCCGGTCTCGTAAGCGAACTTGAAGAGTTGTGTGAGAATCGCGCGCACAACGCCAGCTTGGCGGGGGGCCGGCTTCTCTCTCGGGGGGTGGCCAAGTGACACGGCCTCGATGATACGCGCGCCGTCTTGAGTCTTCACACTGGCGATCAACCGTTCACCAATCGCCGGCAGAATGTCTTTCTTGAGCGGGAACTCGGCTTGCTCGGGTCGCTTTCTCACGCGGCGCATCGTGGCCATGAACGACTCGGCCACTTGGTTGACCGTCAGCGCGCCGTCTTCTGCCTTCGCCGGTGCGGGGCGCATGACCCTCTCAAGCTCAAGCAGCGCCGCATCGAGCTGGCCCTGCCGTTGAGCGGCTCCGAGCTTCTCTGACCACTCCATTGCCTGTGCGAGCGTGAGGGCACCAGCCCTAGGCGTTTGCGTGAACTCACCGAGCGTCACCCACTTGAGCGAGTCGCCCCCGCCGATACTGCGCCGAAACGTCTTCACCCCGTTCGGAGTCACCCGGAGCCGAAGACCAGGTGAGCTTTCAATCTTCACCTCGTACCTTTCGGCATGTGGTTTCAGGTCGGCGATGGTCTTCGAATTGTGTGGCCGTTTCGCGACCACTTTCACGAATTTCATGTGTTACCCCAGGACCACTTTTGCCGGAGCAAGTGGTCGTAAACCGTTACCCCAAAGCGATTTTGGGGGTAACTTTTGGGGCGTATAGTGCATTTCGGAACATTTCGACGCAATGGGTGACTGCGTTTCTTTCCAGAGTGAAATCTCCTCTGAAGCGCGCCAAAAAATGTCTCGAAGTGATGCGAAACGCTAAACCCCCGAATGTTCTTGGGGTGCAAGTGGTCGGAGGTTCAAATCCTCTCGTCCCGACAGTGTGAAGGCCCTGATTCGCTTGGAGAAATCCAAACCGAGTCAGGGCCTTTCTTTTGCCACTGCAACTATTTCGAGGCTCCTTTTCCGATTTGCGGGGTGTTGTGTGTCTATGTAAGTGCTTGGCAGTTTGCGGGCATTGACCCTTCACCTCAGCAAAGGAAGTTATGAAAAAGACTCAAAACACCTTGTCTGTGTTGGCCCCGCTCCCGGCCTCGGAGCTCTCAACCGTCTCAGGCGGTAGCCCGGGTCGACTGGTCGTCAACTCGCCCGGCCGCTTGGTCGTCAATTCGCCGGGTCGGCTCGTCGTGAACGGCTTCGGTTGCTGATCTGATCAGACTCCAGCGCTCTTTGCCCTCGTGGTGAAGAGTGACTGGTTGTTGTTTCCGCCCGATGAGGGTCGTGACGGTCAGCCAGAGCATGCGCAGCTCGGCCCTCAGGTGCATCCACGGGTGCTTCCAGGGCAACGTTCGGTTGCCTTCCCACAGGCGGTGGCTGAGCTGCGCGATGGCGTAATCGGCGCACGGGCCGAGCAAGGCCAACCAGGGTTGGCCCGAGATCAGGGCCGATGCCAGAAAGCCGCCGCAGGTGAGGGTGGCGACGGCATGCGCGATTCGGGTGCTCAACCGCTGATGGGCACGCTGGTACCACGGCCAAAATTCGGTCTCGAAGTTCATGCCGACTCCAGCGCGGCGGCGAGGGCCTGACAGGCGTCTCGACGACCGGTGCGCAAACGAGGCTCGAGCGGGGCGTCGAAGCGGTGTGTCAAGAACCGCTCCACCACCGCTTCGGTGAGCGCGGGCGCCGCGTGGCCCACCCCCAGGTGCGCGACCCAGGCCGCGTTGAGCTCTTGCTCGGCCTGCCCCCGCAACGGTACCGCGAGCACCGGTTTGCCCAACGCGAGGGCTTCTCCGATGGTGGTGAAGCCGCCGTTGACGATGACCGCGCTCGCGCTCGCCAGGTCATCGATGAAACGCCGCTGATCGAACGACCGCAGCTCGACGTTTCGTGAGCGTTCGTCGCGATGCAGGCCGTAGACGATGAACCGGTGCTCCCGCGCGCTGTGCAAGGTGGTGAGCAGCTGCGAGCTCGTGTCGCTCGTCTGGTACACGAGCACGTGGCCTCCGTCGCGCGATGGCTGACAGGCCTCGAGCCCGGGCCTCAAGATGGGGCCCACGAGCGTGGTGGTGGGCTTGTTCAACTTCGGAGCGGGGAAGAAGAACGATGAGACGATGTACGAGGCGCACGAGAAGGTCTTCGCCGCACACAAGGTGCGCAGCAGCCGAAACCGCGACACCCGGTCGACGACCTCCCGCGGGTGGTCGCAGCGATCGATGACGTGCTGGTGATCGAGCGAGATGACGGGCACTCCCATCAGGTTGCCGACGAGCGCGCTCAGGCTCTCGAAGTCAGTGACGATGGCGTCGGGCCTCCACCGCTTCATCACTGAGCGGCAGGCGGTCAGGTTGGCTCGCACCGCGGCCGGCGCGGTCTTCACGATCTGGGAAAAGGTCGACCCCCAATTCACCCCCTCGCCTGAAAAGGCGAAGTCGAGGCCGCGAATGCCCACGCACTCGAACCCGCGGCTCTGCAGCAGCGAGAGCGCCCGGCCAGAGCTGGCGATCAACACCGAGTGACCACTGGCCCGCAAATGCTCGGCCATGACCTGCGCGCGCATGGCGTGCCCGAGACCGCTGCCCACGACTCCGTAGAGAATGCGACGGGGGCGCATCACCGCACCTCCTTCGGCAGCTCGGGCTGCAGCGTGATGAGGCTCAGCTCGGGCAGGGAGCGGAAGCGAATCGGTGAGCCGAGGCCCCGATTCACGTAGAGCTGGTTGCCGCCGACCGGGTACAGGCCGCGCACGTACGGTTGCCCCCACAGCCGGCAGATCGAGTCGGTGACGGCGCCTAAGTTGATGGCTCCGCCATGGGTGTGGCCCGCGAGGCAGACGAGCCCTTCATCGCGTGGCAGACGATCGGCGGTGGGCGGCGAGTGGGTCAGCACCAGTCGGCTGCGATCGGCGGTGGTGCCCGTGAAGGCCTTCGCGACGTCGTCGTGGCGGGTCTTCCCGTCGTCGACTCCAATGATTTGCAGCGGAGCGCCTTTGAGCCGCGTCACCGTGTGCTCGTTTTGCAACACCGTGATGTCGAGCTTCTCGAGTGCCGAGCGCACCCTTCGGGCGCTGACGATGTGGTCGTGATTGCCCAGGCACGCGAAGGTAGGCACCCGAGGCCGCTCGCCCAGCGCCTCGGTGAAGAGCTCGATCGGCGCCGCCGAATACGTCACGAAATCGCCGGTGAGCACGATCAGATCGGCTTCAGCGCACGCCGCGACCGCCGCCTTGACCCGCGCCATCGGCGTCTGAGGGCCCAGGTGTACGTCGGTCAGGTGCGCGACGATCAGGCCATCATGGGCGGCATCGAGGCCGGCGGTGCGAAGCGCGAATCGGGTGGTCTCGAAGCCCGGTGAAGCCGCGCGTGTTCCCGCGGAGGCCGTGCCCGTACCGAGCAGGGCGAACGAGGTACTGGCAGTCAGAACGTCACGACGGGTGAGCGGCAGCAGTGACAAGAGGCATCTCCTTGAAGGGGTGATGCACCGCACCATGGGTGCGCGCGATGTCACTGCGATGAGCGGCAGGTGAAACGTCGTGGTGAGGCGTGTGAAAACGGCGTGAACGCCTTAGCCCCGAGGCAGGCGCACCGTGAAGCTCGCTCCGCCGCTGGGGGGTGACGAGACCGTGATGGTGCCCCCATGCGCTTCGACGATCGCGCGGGTCATTGCGAGCCCAAGCCCAGTGCCCTTCTCGTCACCCCGAGTGGTGTGAAACCGCTCGAACAAGTGCTGGAGCTGCGCGGGCTCGATGCCCGGCCCGCTGTCACCAATCTCGACCTCGAGCTCGGCCTCACGCGACCTCAAATCGATTCGAACCCAGCCCGCTTCGCCGGCGAACGAGAGCGCGTTGAGCATCAGGTTGCTGAACGCGCGCTCCAGCCGGCTGGGCACCGCGAGCACCGTTTCGTCTGGAGTCGCCGACCATTCGCCGCGCCATTGCACCGAGGTGAAGCGGGGGTCGGCCGCGAAGGTGCGACGCAGGCCATCGAGCAGGGCGTGCACTGAAACGCGCTCCCGGAGCTCGGACGGCAACCCCGCTTCGGCCCGGCTCAGCTCGAGAAATTGGGTCACCAAGCGATCGAGCTGGGCCGAGCTGGTTCTCAAAACGTCGGTCAGCGCGGCCGCCCGGTCGGGGCTCAAGGCGCCGCTCGCCATCAGATCGGCGCAGCTGCGAATGGCCGCGACCGGGTTCTTCAGCTCGTGGGCGAGGTCGGTCAGAAACGCTTCGTTCGCCTTGGTTCGCTGCTCGAGCGCGGTGAGCAAGGTGTTGAATGCATTCGCGACGTCGCCCACCTCATCACGGCGATCGAGCGTCAGCCGGGCCTGCGGCAGCGCCAACGAAGCGCGCTCGAGCAGGGCCTGGCGCAGTTGCTCGAGTGGCTTGATCAGCTGCCGACTGAGCAGCCACCCCGCCAGCACGGCCACCGCGATCGAGGCCGACACCCACTTGATGATCTGCCGCTCCTGCGTCAGCTGCGGGAGCACCGCGCGGCGCGAGAACGCCTGCACGTGGAGCTGCACGTCTTCGTGCCAGCGGTTCGCGGTGTGGAGCAGGACGTTGCCCCCCGGCGCGAAGCGCTCATCATGCCCTTCGGCGCTCAGGCTCTCGGGGCGCTGCGACAGTGGCCCGGCTTGGGCCTCGACGCTCGAGAGCGCAGGGCCGACAGGCCCATACAAGAGCTCATCGAGTCGCTGCATCGGGCCCCGCTCGAGCGAACGATCGACGTCGAAGATCAGCGCTCCGGCTCGGGTGAGGGCGCGAACGCGTTGATTCTCAGCCTCTGGTGCGTCGCGCAGCCATCGCTCGATCTCAGCCCATGGCTCGTTGGCGGCGCGGTGTTGGGCCACCAGGTCGAGCGTCGCCTGGGTGCGGGCGCTCACCAGCCGTGCCTGATACAGCTCGACCCGCGTCATCGACACGAGAAAGACGAATGGCGCCGCTCCGATCAGCAGGGCGACGACGAAGGCGCGATCTCGCAGCGATCGCTTTCGCCTCAGCTTCGCCATCGGTACCCGGCGCCGACCACCGCTTCGATGCAGGTGAACGAGGGGTCGATCGCTTCGAACTTTCGACGCAGCCGCCGCACGTAGGTGTCGATGAGCCGGTCGCCGACGACTGCGTCTTCGCCCCGGCAATGGGTGATCAACGCGTCGCGGGTGAGCACCACGCCCGGGCGCCGAGCCAGGGCTTCGACGAGCTTGAACTCGGTCACCGTG
>JANLPS010000432.1:0-13196 GCA_031367385.1 Archangium sp.
GCCACGCCGGGCACCTGCAAGCTGGTGATCCACGCGCGCACGTCTTCGAGGTGAATCGAGGTCTTGCCGTCGGTGTCGAGCTTGATGAAGGGGTCTCCGCTGATCGGCATCTGCTTCTGCGATGAGCCGGTGCGACGGCCCTCGAGCAGCTTCACCAGGTCGCTCTCGTCGGGCTTGCCGGGCGAGACCAGCCGCGGGTTGCGAACCAGCAGCGACTCGAAGGCGTTGCGCGAGGCAAAGTAGCCGGTGTCGCCAGTGCCATGGCACCCCGCGCAGGTCGGAGCGAGCCCCTGACGAATGCGCTCGGTCTCGCTGTTGCTGCCGGGCAGCGGTGGGCACTCTTCGTCGGTGCCTCCCCCGGTACCGCCACCCGTCACGGAGCCGTTGATGCGCCCGGTGCACGAGAGGCTCAGCACGATCAAAAGCCAGGTCGCGCGGTTCATAGGCCGCTCCTGAAGGCCGAGGTCTTGGCGAGGTACTTCACGAACGAGCGGGTCTGGCGATCATGCGCCTTGAATTCGGTGACCAGCTTCTCGAGGTACCCGGCCTCGGCGGTCGGGTCGACATCGCGGCCGACGAAGCGCTGGTGAAGCCTCCGCACCACGCAGCGATCGAAGCTGCCCGACGAGACCAACATCTTCGCGAAGCCGAGCGGCCCCACCGTGCCGTCACTGGTCGCGCCGTAGAGCGTTTGATCAGGCGGCAAGAAGTCGATGAACAGCGACTCCGGGTCGGCATCGGCCCGCGCGGCGTCGACTGGCGTCATGTGCGTGCCGGTCGCCCACAGCCGGCGCATGCGATCCCACGGGTCGCCGCCATAGGGGTATTGCCCCGAGTTCCACTTCACGGGCTCGTGCGCGGTGCCCACGCCGAGCATCGCGAAGCCAGCGCCAGTGCGCATGAACCGCTTGAAGTGAATCGACGCGGGGTCGATTCGAGAATGGCAGGTCACGCAGGGGCCTCCGCCAGCGGGGTCGTTGACGTAAGGCGCGAAATGCGCGGTCGGCGGAGGCGGTACGAAGCTCTCGCACGCGAACATCTCGAGCAACCGCGCGCCGCGAACGCGCTCACGCACCAAGCCAGCGAGCAGGCCCGGCATGGTCATGATGCCCGCCGAGGGGATGCCCTTCATCGTGCCCTTGGCCTGGGTTCTCGGGTCGAAGCGGTAGTCGCGATCGGCGAGCAAGTAGGGGTTGCGTTGGGCAATCTTGAACTCGCTCCAGCCGTGCTGATCATTCGCGTCGTGATGCGGGTCGGTCGGTGAAGACCACCCGCTCGAGCGCCACCAGGTGCCGGCGTTCTCGACGCTCTGGTCACCCAGCTTGCTGGCGTAGCGAACGTAGGTGGCTTGCACGCTGACCGGGCCGACCGAGTAGTCGCCGGTAATCAAGTCGACCAGGGGGCGGTCGTGCCAGACCAGGTGCGCGAAGAGGCGAGCGGGCTCGTCCCACTCCAGGCGGCGGTGGCCCTCGGGGTTGCCGAGCAAGAAGGCCTTGTAGTCTTGCAACGCTCCACCCGGCAGGCAGTAGATGAGGTGTGGCCCGCAGCCGCATGACTTGGGGCCGTCGTACGAGAACCCCGCCCCGGTCTGTGAGCAGTCGATCTTCTCACCACCGGCAGTCGTGATGATCTGGCTCTCGTCAGCGTCGAGGCCGACGACGTCGATCATCGTGCCCTCGGCCCACCACGGCTCGATCTGCTTCACCACCGCGGTCGAGCCGTCGGAGCGCTTGCCGTCACAGGGCGACATGTTGGCGTACGCATTCGGCGAGGCCCACTTGCCGGCGTGCAGCGTGCCGTCAGGGCAAGGGATGATGGCCCGTTGCTGCGGCAACCCGTACTCAGGCACGTCGGCGATGTTGGCGACCGGAGGGATGTTCATCCACGCGTGGCCGAAGTCGACCATCGTGTCGTAGAACTGCGCGTCGTTGAGCAAGCGGTCGAGCTCGGTGTCGAGAAAGGCCTGCTGCGCCGCGGGGTCGGTGATCGCGCTGAGCGCTTTGATCTTCTCGCGCGTCGGAAAACGGTCGGTCGTGACCAACGTCATGCGCCGCAACTGCCGAAGCGCCGTCATCGGCGGCCCGACCACCTCGACCGTGCCTCCATCACCGACCGGCGGCGTGACGTCACACACTGCTTGCGACGCAGTCGGAGTCGAGCTCGATGCCTTGGAACAACCCGCCCCAACGCTTAGCGCGAAGACACACAACAAGAGCTGACGCATGCACGCGAACCTTGGCGCGCAAAGCCGCTCCGGTGCAAACAATCGGCAGGTACGTCCATGTATGCCCCGCTCGCCCTGAGGGACTCGAAGGACCCTGCCATGCCGAGTCAAACCCTCACTGCACTCTGACGCCCCGCGAGCACGACCAGCAGCCCCGTCGCAAGCCCAACCGAGACCCACCCGAGGGCTCCAATCGACTCACCAATCGGCTGCGCGTACCGCAAGATTCTCGCGGCGCTGAGCATCTGCCACCAGTCGTGGCCATCGAGGTGATCGTCACTCAGCTCATCACCCGAAGCGACCGGCAGCGCGAGCTCGCGGTACCAGGCATCGCCTGCGTACTGGCCGATGTCGAAGAGGCTGAAGCCGAGCCAGACGAGTGACCCCGCGAGTTGAACGGGCCACTTGTTTCGCGCGAAGACGACCGTCGCGATCGACGGAAACAGCAGTTGCCCCCACGCGCCCGCAGCCACGCCGACGAGGTGTGGAAACACGAGGCCCACCACGAGGTGGCCCGCCTCGTGGGGGAGATAGAACGCGCCATTCCACAAGATTCGGTAAATGAAGCCGTTGGTGCGAATCGACCAGAAGATCAGCGCCGTCGCGACCACCGGCACCGCGACCGCAGGCCACGCCACCGCGGGCCAGGGCTCTTCATCTTCACCTCGAAATGCCTCGTTCGCGTCGACCACGGCGCTGCCAGCGATGCGGTCATGAAACGCGCGGCCGGTGATCAGACCGTCAATCAGGCCAGCTCCATTCATCGCAAGTGAGAGCCACTTGCAGATCGTCTCGCGAATGATGATCGCCTTGAGATCGAGATCTGACCCATCGCTCGCGGCCACCACCTCGAGGCCGAGCAGCTTCTTGCCCAGCGTCGCTCGCCAGATCGCCGTCGGCGCGACGAACCACGCCGCCCACACCATCAGCACCGCAGGCACGATTCGCGAGGCCGCTTTCGCCGCCTGGTGCGGAGGAAAATCAATCTTCACCGAGCGATCGAGCCCACGGCAGACGAGCCAGGCCAGCACCGCGAACCCGGCCGCGTCGATACCGAACGCCGACGCGCGACGCACCCCTTGGCTCCCCGCGGTGAAGATCTTCATTGTGAGCGCCCGATTGTCGACCCGGGCAGGTCTCGCGGCAAATCAATGAATCGCGGTGCACCGGCGGGCCACGAAGCGGCATGAGACACGCCCTCTTCATTCTGTTGCTCACCACCGGGTGCGCGACCACCAGCAGCATTTCGGCGACCCAACCGGGCCTCTTCGGCGCCCGCGACTACCTGAAGACCGCCTGGGAGACCTTGGCCAAAGCCGAGACCGACACCGGAGGCCACCGGGTTCGCGCTGAGCGTGAGACCCGCGCCGCGCTCGAAGAGCTGGGCGACCTGTCGCTGCCTGCGCGCAAGGTGCCTTTCACGGGGCCCCCCTCGCTGGCGATCGCCCTCGAGCTCCTCGAGCACAGCGAAATCGAAATGTCGCGCATGTGCAGCAATGACGCCCTGGTGCACACCCGCCGGGCCGCCGACGAGCTCCGCGCCGCCATCGCATCGAAATAACAAATGGTTTTTTGGGAGAGCCCCCGCTTCCCCGCTATAACCGGGCCCTGTGCCCGTGGGTCGTTTCCTCAGCGTTGTCGTTTGCCTGACCGCGTTCACCGCGGTGGCCGCCGAAGATCCGTTCGCGCGGGGCATCGACGCGGTGCCGGTCAAGCTGACCCCCTCCTCGGGCTCGAGCCTGACCCTCGAAGGCGCTGACCTGCCGCAGCAGGGCACGTTTCACCTGACCCCGCTGCTCGACTTCAACTTCGGCATTCTGGCGCTCAAGTTGGGCGATCAACGGCTCGGCGATTTGCTCCCGTTTCGGGCTGATCTGCACATTCTGGCCTCGTACCAGGTGCTCCCGCGGCTCGAGGTGGCGGCCGATTTGCCGTTCGTGGTCGCGAACGTCAGCAACTTCAAGCTGCTGCAAGACCAGGGGTTCCCCCAGGGCTCGCCAGCGCCCGCGGGGCTCGGTGCGCTGCGGCTGCAAGGTCGATTTCAGATTCTGCGGCAGAGCGAGATACCGATTCTCGGGCTCGCGGCGGTGATGGAGGTGCGGGCTCCGACCGGAGACCAGTTCAGCTTCATGAGCGACCGCGGCTTCGTCTTCGCGCCCCGCCTCGCCGCCGAACGTCGCTTCGGGCCAGTTCGCATCTTGGCCAACGCCGGGTGGCGCTTTCGAACCGCTGCGGGCCGGTACTTGAACCTCTACGTCGGCAACGAGTTCGCGATGGGCGGCGGTGTGATCATCGAGCTCCCCGAGGTGTGGAAGCTCAAGCGCCCCGAGCTGCTCGCCGACTTGAACATCGTCACGCCCGCCGAAGCGCCGTTCACCTTTCGCGACGCCGATGCGCTCAAGACGCCCTTCGAGCTGATGGTCGGTGCGCGCACGATGATCTCCGAGAACTGGGGTCTGATGGTGGCGGTGGGCCGTGGGCTCGGCGAAAACGGCTACGGCCGCGAGACGTTTCGCTTCGTGCTGGGGCTTCGCTACGAGCACGCGCCCTCCGTTGACAGCGATGGAGACGGCGTGCCCGACGCCATCGACAAGTGCCCGACGGTCGCCGAAGACAAAGACGGGTACCAAGACGCCGACGGCTGCCCCGAAGAGAACCCCGACCCTGATCGCGACGGAGACACGGTGCCTGATCGCATCGACAGCTGCCCTGATCAGCCCGGCCCGCAACAGTACGACGGCTGCCCTGACCGCGACGGAGACCAGATCCCCGACAACGCTGACAAGTGCCCTGACCAGCCCGGCCCGGCCGAGCTCGATGGCTGCCCGCCTCCGCCTGAAGAAGAGCCGGTGGTGCTCGAGTCAGAGCGAATTCGCATTCGCAACCAGGTGCTCTACGAGTTCGGCAGCGCGAAGATCGACCCGCAATCGTTCCCGCTCCTCGACGAGGTCGCCAAGGTTCTGAAGGCGAACAAAGACGTCGGCCCGGTGGTGATTGAAGGCCACACCGACAACGTCGGCCCGCGGCTGTTCAACATCGACCTGTCGAAGCGGCGCGCAAAAGCCGTCGAGGACTATTTGATTCTCAAGGGCATCGACAAGACCCGCCTGCGCAGCGACGGCTTCGGGTTCGACAAGCCGATCGCACCGAATGACACGCCGCTCAACCGCGCGAAGAACCGCCGCACCGAGTTCAGGTTGGTCGATGAGATCGACATCAAGCCGGGCTCGATCAAGACCCGGCCCGGTGGGCCGATCGAAGTCGTGCCGAAATAATCGCGACGGTGCTTTGCGAATTCACGAGGCTGCGGTGTCTTCAGTCTTCGTGGACCGAGGGGGGCGACCATTGATGCGTGTGCAGATGTGCGTCTTCGCCGTACTGATCAGCGGCTGCGCGTCAATCGGAGCGCTCCAGCCTGCGCAGACGGTCGGCAAACACCGCTTTCAGGTCGGCATCGAGTCGTCAGAGCAGGCCATCGTCTCGAAAGACACGCTCATCGCCTACCCGATGACCGGCCTCGCCGTTCGTTACGGTGTCGCTGAGTCAATCGACGTCGGCGTACGCATCGGCCCCTCGGGCCTGGAGTCACAGACCAAGTTCGAGCTCACGCCGAAACACAGCCGCTTCATCGTCTCGCTCGCGCCGCTGCTCGGAGGAACGCTGAGCTTCACCGACAGCGTGCTGTTCTTCGGAGCGAACGCAGCGCTCCCCGTATTGTTCGGTGTGATGGTCAGCGACCGCGTGCAGCTGATCTTCTCGGCGCGACTTCACGACGCATTGACCCACATCTCGATCGGCCACACGCCCTTCTATGAAAACACCTTCGGCCTCGGCGGCTCGGCGGGGGTCGGCATTCGGGTCTGGCGGCTGTGGCTCATCCCCGAATTTGGAGTGCTTCAGCCGTTGCTGATCACCGCCGTGCGCAATGATGGCCTCTCTGGTACCCAATCACGTGCCGCGAAGACCACACTGCAGTTCACCTTTTCAGTGACCTGGGACAACGCATGAGGCGCCACGCTGTTGCCCTGATCTCGGTGTCACTCTGCGCCTGCCTCGACGTGCAGCCCGCAGCGCTCTATTGCGCGAGCGAACCAGCGCCCGCCGCATCGACGAAACCCGGCATCACCTACCACCGCGACATCGAGCCGCTGATCAACGCCAAGTGCGCGGGGTGTCACTCCGAGTCGGGCATTGGGCCGTTTCCGCTCACGAATTGGGCCGAGGTGAAGCCGCACATCGACCAGATTTTCGCCGAGGTGGTGAGCCGCCGCATGCCGCCGTGGCCTCCGGCGCCGTGCTGTCATGAATATCTGCACCCGCTCGCGCTCTCTGAGGATCACATCGCCGCGATTCGAGGGTGGGTTGATCAGGGCTCGAATGAAGGAGCCCCGACCCAAGTCACCCCATACGCGAGACAGGGGCTCGAGCGAATCGACGTCGAAGCGGTGATGCCCGAGCCGTATCTGCCCGCGCCGGGCAATGGCGCCACCGATGAGACGCGGTGTTTTCTTCTCGATTGGTCGCCAGAGGGCACGACCTCCGTTCGGGGCATCGACATTCACCCCGGCGCGCGGGCGCAGATGCACCACGGGTTGGTCTTCCTGGTCTCGAAAGACGACGCCACGGCACTGCAGAAAATCGACGACGCCGCGCCTGGCCCGGGCTGGCCCTGCCCCGGCGGCATCGTGAGCCACATGAAGTCGGGCCTGGGAGGCGCGCTCCAAGAGCCTCAGCTGTACGCCGACGGCACGGGCGTCGAAGTCGCGCCTGGAGAACGGCTGGTCTTGTCGATGCACTACAGCCAGCCCCCCATCGGGCCCTTCGTCGCAGATCGAACCACCGTGCAGCTGCTGACCCAGACCGAGCCCGTGACGCCCGTGGTGTACGTGATGGTGTTCAGCCCATCGTGGGTGATTGGCGGCATGCCGATACCCAAAGGGCAGAGCTCGGTCATGCACCGGTATACCGACGAGCCCACCCTCTACAATGGCGGCAGGCCGTACCTGATTTACGCCGTCAACCTGCACATGCACGAGCGAGGGCAACGGGGGCAGGTCACGATTCTGCGAGCCAACGGCGAACGCGAATGCCTGCTGCAAATCGACGCGTGGGACTACGGGCACCAAGGCGACTACCAGTTGGTGACGCCGGTGCGGTTGGCGCCGAAAGACCGCGTGCTGGTCGAATGCGAATGGGACAATTCGACGGCGCACCAGCGGCTGCGAAACGGCGTGCCCGAGGCGTCGCGTGATTTGAACTGGGGTGAGAGCGAAGAGATGTGCATCGCGTTTCTCACCACCACCCTCGCGCCTGCGACTGAACGCTGAGCGCTATCGGGTCTTGAGCGCGCGCTCGATCCACCCGCGAATCTCGTCTTGATCTCGCAAGCCGCGGCCGTTCGCGACGATGGTGCCATCGCGGCCGATGACGAACACGGTCGGCAGCGCCTTGACCTGGTACGCGGCGTGCGCCTTGTGCTCGGGGAAGATCGCGTACTTCGCCATCTCTTTGTCAGTCTGCACCCAGGTGAGCACGGCCTCTTTGCACTCGTCGACTTCGCCGCTCTCTTGATTCGCTGCCAGAAAGGTCACGCCTTGCGCTTCGTATTCGCGCGCCAGGGCTTCGAGCCCCGGCAGCTCTTCACGGCATGGAGGGCACCAGGTCGCCCAAAAGTCGAGCACCACTACGCGGCCCTTCAGCTCTGACAATCGGCTGGGCGGCCCTTCGAAGCGCTCGAACGCGAACTCGGGCGCGGGCTCACCAGCCATGCTGCCTTTGAACGCAATGATGATCAGCCCACCGATGAGCATCACCACCAGCACCATCGAAACCCAGTCGCGCTTCTTCTTCACGGCTCGAGCACCGCGACGAGCCGGCGCAGCACCGCCCTGGTGATCGCGCGCAACACCGGTCGCTGATCAACGAAGGCCGCCAGCCCAGGCCCCTCGCGGTAGTACCAGCGGGTGAAGGCTCTCCCCGTTGCAGAGCGAGCCAACGTCTGGTCGCGAAAGTCGCGCAGCACGTCGAGCTCAGCGGCGCCTTCACCGAACGCGACCGTCGCCACGAAGCACCGGCTCGGCGTCAACCACAGCACCCGGCTCGAGTTCAGGTTGAGCACGCCCTGCAGCTTCGTCGCCGGCACATAGAGAAACGCCAAGAAATCACGCCGCGCCACGGTCAACGCATCACGGCCCCAATCATCGACATGCAGCTGAGTCTGTGCGCCACTCAGCTCGTCGAGGCGAAACACATACCGCCGACCCTTGCCCCGCGGAGTCACCTCGCACGCCCGCACTTCTCCGAAGTACGCCGAGAACGGGTTGCGGCAGGCATGGCATTGAAACGCGTGCGTCGCGTGGCGCGGAGAGCATGAATAGTCGCCGGTCTGCTTGCACGACGGGCACACCAGCTTCACCTTCATCGACGCTTCGGGCTTGGGGTCGAAGCGCGAGCTCGACTGGGCGCGGTCGAACACCGGCGCCGACGCGTCATTCGAGAGCGACCACAGCCGCTTCGACGACGCCGCCACCCGCTCGGCCTGCACTGCCTCGTGCCACGGGCCTTCAGCCGCTTCGATCTTGCCGTCGCGCAGCAGGGTCAACGCGATCAGGTGACGCTCGATCGCCACCACCCACACGCGCAGCTGATCAGCCGTGCCGCGCTGCTCGAGCGCATACGCGTAGGTCAGCAGGCGCTCGCCCTCGAGCGTCAACGCGTGCGCTTTGGCGATCGCCGGGTCATCGCGGCGCCGATAGACCGGAGGCTCGGGCACCCTCGAAAAAAATTGCATCGCCTCGGTGCGCAACACCTCGCCCGCCTCGACCGCGTCGACCTGAACCTCCGAGGCCCGCGCGCGTGCCCGGGCTTTGAGCTCCTCGATTCCCACCGTTCGCCGCTTCTACACCTGAAAACTCGACGGCAGGGTGTGTCGCTGTACGCTCCTGTCCTCCAGGAGGTCACATGGGCATTCTCAAATTCATCGTTTGGACGGGCACTTGCGTGGCGTTGGGCATCTGGCTGGGTGGCGTCGAGCTGCGCGGTCACACCCCGCTCCAGCACCTCGAGCACGCGTGGAAGACGGGCTCTCCGAAGCTCGACAAGGTCAAAGACGGGGCTGAAGACCTGGTCGATGAGGTGAAGAAGAAGGTCAGCGCCAAAGACGGCGCGCGGCCGACCGAGCAGCACACGACTGAAGATCGCGACGCGATCGAAAAGCTCATCGCGAAGCGTTCGAAGTAACCCGTCGCAGGTGCTCGAAGGCAGCGAGCCAGATCTCGGCTTCGCGCTGCGTCAAGCCTCCACGCACCAGAGACCGGGTCAGCTCTTTGAGCACGTGGTCTGGGGCCTGCGGGTTCAAGAATTCGCTGGCCAACAACGCGTCTCGCATCTTGTTTTCGAGCGCGTGCACGGTGCCCAGGTTCGCGCCCGGGGCCGGTTGCGCGGCGTCGACGTGCTGTGAGCGAGCAACCAGGTACGAGAGCACTGCGGCGGCCTGCGCGATGTTCATCGACGGCTGCGGCCCCGGAGTCGGGATGACCACCACGTCGTGGCACCAGGCGAGCTCTTCGTCTGAGAGCCCGCGTTTCTCGCCCCCCAAGACCAGCGCCACCTTGCCCCTTGCCGAGTGGGTCGCCAGCCGGGCGATGCCTTCTTCAGGCGTAAGGGGGGTGAATCGCTTGAGCTCGGTTCGAGAGGTGGTACCGACCGCGTACACCACGTTTTTGAGGGCTTCTTCGAGCGAGAGGGCGACCGAAAACGTGTCTAAAATGCCTTCGCCCTTGATGCCCAGCCGTTCAGCCCCGCGAAAGTCATGGGTTGCGGGGTCGGAGAGGATGAGCTCGCTCAGCCCGAAGTTGGCCATCACCCGCGCGATGGCGCCGAGGTTGTCGGGCGAGCGCAGCTGGTGACAGATGAAAACAGGGTGCCACATGCAGGCCCACTGTACCCTTCGCGGAGGTCGCGGGCCTTCTTCAAAGCTGGCATCTGGGGCCGCGCCTCGATAGGGTCGACGGGCTTTGAAGCGCATTCTGATCAGCACTCTGGCCCTTGTTTGCACCGCCTGCGGCGTCGGCGGCCAACCCGCGTTTTCACGCACTGTTTCGACGAGCCAAGCGCTCACCGGAGCGGCCGAGTGGCTCGAGTTCGAGACCCCACAGGCCCGCGCCGATCTCTTTCGCGACGTGGTGCGGCAATCACAGGCTGAAGCCGGTCGTGGCGGCACGGTGATGTTCCCGATGTCGAGCGAGAAGACGGGCGAGCTGGTGGCGGCCCCGGCGCTCGACGCGAAGATCGATTTGCTCGCCGCGGCTGACGCGGGTGCGTTGATGCTGACCTTCGATACCCGGGGCGATCGCTTCGGCGAAGACCGGCGCGATGCTTTTCAGGGCTTGTCGGAGCGTGAAGCGACCGAGCTCGTCGCCCGCTCCGTGCTCGCCCAGTGGAACGTGAAGGCCACGGGCCCGGTGACGGTGAGTCGCGCGGCAGGTGCTCCGTACGCGGCGGCGTGGCTCGATGGCACGCTGCGCATCAACCCTGCGTTCGTGTACATGGCGAGTGCACCCGCTCCGCAGCCGGCTCCGTAAAGACCGTGGCTGATCAGCGTTTGTTCGAGCAGTTGCCGCACACGCTCAAGGGCACTGACTTCGGCCCGAAGCTCGGCGAAAAATACCAAGGCAAAGTGCGTGACACCTACCGCTCGGGCGACCGGCTGGTGCTGATCACCACTGACCGGCTCTCGGCGTTCGATCATGTGCTGACCACCCTGCCCTTCAAGGGTGACGTGCTGAATCAGCTGGCGCATTTTTGGTTTCAGAAGACCGCGCACATCGTTGCGAACCACGTGCTCGACATGCCTGACCCGTGCGTCATCGTCGGGCGGCGGGCCGAGGCGTTGCCGATTGAATTCGTGGTGCGCGGCTACCTGACGGGCAGCCTGTGGCGTGACTACGAGGCGGGCCGTGACCCGTACGCGCTGAGGTTGCCGCAAGGCCTCAAGCGAGACGCGAAGTTCGACGCGCCGATCGTGACTCCCTCGACGAAGGCGCCGATTGGGCAGCATGACGAGCCGTTGTCTGAGGCCGAGGTGCTACGCCGGCAATTGGTCTCTGGGCGCGACTGGGAGCGGGCCAAGGAGGCGACGTTGGCCCTGTTCATCGAAGGGCAGCGGCACGCCGCGGCGCAGGGGCTGATTCTCGTCGATACGAAATATGAGTTCGGGCGCATTGGTGACGAGCTGGTGGTCATTGATGAGATGCACACGCCTGACTCGAGCCGTTTTTGGGTGGCGCAAGGGTCGGCCGAGCGGTTCGCGAAGGGTGAGTCGCAGGTGATGCTCGACAAAGAGAACCTGCGGCAGTGGTTGATTGCCGAGCGGGGCTTCTCGGGCCAAGGCACTCCGCCGGCGATACCTGACGACGTGCGCGTGTCATTGGCGGCGACGTATGTCTCGGCCTCAGAGCGAATCACCGGAGTGCCCGTCGACCTGAAAGTCGGCGATGTGCGTGAACGGCTCGAAGCGAACCTGAAACGCGCAAAGCTGATCTGAGCCCCCATGATCGTCGCAAACCTCGTCGTCTTCGTCTGTTTGGCCGCCCCGGCAGCACCGACCGATGCGACGTTGGCCGCTGACGCCGCGAAAGACTACCGCGCCACGCTCGACCCGCTCTTCACCTGGTTTCACCAGAACCCCGAGCTGTCGATGAGAGAGACGAAGACCTCCGCCCGCTTGGCGAAGGAGCTGCGCGGCCTCGGCCTCGAGGTGACCGAGAAGGTCGGCGGCACCGGTGTGGTGGCGGTGCTCAAGAATGGTTCGGGCCCAGTGGTTTTGATACGCGCCGATATGGACGGTCTGCCCCTCGAGGAGCACTCGGGCTTAAGCTACGCCTCGAAGGCACGGGCGGTCGGCCTCGATGGCGTCGAGCAGCCGAGCATGCACGCGTGCGGCCACGACACCCACATGACGGCCCTGGTGGGCACTGCGCGGCAGCTGGTGAAGCGAAAAGACCGGTGGCGCGGCACGGTGGTGTTCATTGGGCAGCCCGGTGAAGAGCGCCTCAAGGGTGCGAAGGCGATGCTCGAAGACGGGTTGTACACGCGCTTTCCCAAGCCGTCGGTGGCGCTCGCGTTTCATGTGAACGCGCAGGACGAAGTGGGCAAGGTGAGGGTCGCCGAAGAGACGGCGTATTCAAGCTCAGACAGTATTGACCTCAAGGTTCGTGGTGTGGGCGGGCATGGCGCTTCTCCGCAAGAGGGTGTTGACCCGGTGCTGATCGCCGCCGAAATCGTCGTGGCGCTGCAGACCATGGTGACCCGCACCATCGACCCGCTCGAGCCCGCGCTGATCACCGTGGGGTCGATTCACGGAGGGAGCAAACACAACATCATCCCCGACGAGGTGCTGCTGCAGCTCACCGTGCGCGCCGAGTCGCTCGAGGTCAGGCAGAAGCTGCTCGACGGCATCGCACAAATCGCCAACGGCATCGCGACGGCCCACGGTGTCGCGGCCAAGAACCTGCCGGTGTTGACGCTGCAGGAGTCAACCCCGGTCACGGTGAATGACCCTGTGCTCGCGAAGCGTGTCACGGCCGCGGTGGTGGCCCAGCTGGGCACCGACCGAATGTCGACTCGCAAACGCAAAGGCATGGGCGCCGAAGACTTCGCTTACTTGATCGCGCCCGAGCTCGGGGTGAAGGGCGTGTACTTCGGCATCGGAGGCACGCCGAAGGCTGAGTTGGCCAGCGCCGCCGGTCACCACTCCCCGCTCTTCAAGGTCTCGCCCGAACCGGTCGTGATCACCGCCATCGAGGCGATGAGCTCGGCAGCGCTCGATCTGCTCGACAAGCCTGTGCAGTAGATTCGTGGGGGGGCGCGCGAACCCAGAGAGTGTTGGGGGTGGGGGTTGGGGGGCGCGAGGCAGCCCGCACAAACACCACAGCAAAAACAAAAAAGGTTATCTTGTAGAAACACCAACCCC
>JANLPS010000438.1:0-1587 GCA_031367385.1 Archangium sp.
CCGAACACGAATCGGGCCCGATTGGCGATCTTGCCATCTTCGCGAACGACGAACTCTTCATCGATGCCCCGCGCCGCCCGGTGCAGATACGACGCAGACTTGAGCGCCACATACCGATCGGCCAGCAACGGCGTGTGCATCGCCTCGGTCATCATCCCGAGCAGCTGAATGCCCTGCTTCGTCCACACCGCGACGAGGTCGGCCATCACGTCGTAGGCGTGGCTGAAGAAGATGTCGGTCTCCTTGTGCTTGGTCGGAGGCATGTACTTGAGCGGCGCATCGGGGAAGCACCTTCGCACCAGCATTGCCTGCGAGAGCTCGAGCAGCAGCGTCTCGGGCTTGTGCGGGTCGATTTCATACGAGTGCCCAAGGCCGAGCTGCCAGTCTTCCAAGCCAGCGCGGCGCGCGAAGCACTCGTTGATGAACTGCGAGGCGATCACCGTGTGGGCGGCGTCGTAGGCGTCGGCGGTGGTGATGTAGTTGTCTTCGCCGGTGTTGATGATGATGCCGGCCATCGCGCAGATTCGACGCGAGAAGTACTGATCGATGAACGTACGGCGCATGTTGATGTCGCGAAACAAGATGCCGTACATCGCGTCGTTGAGCAGCATGTCCAGCCGCTCCCAGGCCGCGGCGAATGCAATCTCAGACATCGCCAGGCCAGAGGAGTAGTTGGTCAGCTGAATGTAGCGCTTGAGCTTGCGCGACTCGTCATCGAGCGCCTCGCGCATGATGCGAAAGTTTTCTTGGGTGGCGTAGGTACCGCCGTACCCCTCGGTGGTCGCGCCGTGGGGCACGTAGTCGAGCAGCGACTGCGCGGTCGAGCGAATCACCGCGATCACGTCAGCCCCGGCCTGGGCAGCGGCTCGGGCCTGCTCGACGTCATCGAAGATGTTGCCGGTGGCGACGATGACGTACTTGTGCGGCGTCGGCCCCATGGGGAACTCATTGCGCAGGCCATCTCGTTTGGCGACCCGGGCCTTGAGCTCTTCGACCGCCGAGCGGGCTTCGGCTCTGACCTCTTCGCGAAGCGCGGCCTCTTCAGCGGGTGGCAACGGCTTGAGGGTCTCTAACGGAGCGGACGTGAGCCGCTCGACGGCATCGAGTGGGCTGGTGGCGCCCATTCGCAACGCCCGGCCGTACCAATACGCGGCGCCTTTGTTCAGCACCTTGGCCTCTTTGAGGCGGTCGACCATCAAGTTGACCAGCGGAGCGCCCAGGTTGCCCACGCCATCGACCCCGAACCAGCGCAGCACGGTGCGTTCGACCGAGACCGTCGTGTTCTTCGCGATCAAATCGAAGATGGGGTCGGTGATTTCGAGCGCGAGCCTGCGTGCCTGCGCGACCTGCTCATCGGTGACAAAAAGCCCTGCCATAGGCTCCGGTATACCCGTGCTTTCACGGGCTGTCCCCCCGTTGATGCTGAGCCGGGAAAAGGGGACAGGCAACTTTTCCCCTGAGTCACGAGGTCAGCTTGAGGGGAAAAGTAGCCTGTCCCCTTTTTCTTACTTCTTGTCGGCAGTCGGCGTCTTCGTCTCGGCGTTCTGCTTCTGCTTCCGCGCCGGCGAGCGGCACACGCAGCTCGCG
>JANLPS010000465.1:0-37341 GCA_031367385.1 Archangium sp.
ACCGCCCCCTGCAGTCACCCCGGTTCAAGAAGGCATCGCGTTCATCATGATCGACGCCGGTGGCGACTATGACGAGTTCATGCGAGTGCCGCGCTATGAAGAGGGCCAAGCCCTGCCCGCCATCGCCCAAACCGCCTTCGAGCCCTTTCCGCTGTGAAGAAGGAACACGTCATGTCGAGAGCTCGAATGTGCATCTGGGTGTTCGCGCTGCTCGGCGGCAGCGTGGCGTTCGCCCAACAGACTGCGTCTGACGCGGGGGGGTTGGCGCCGGGCTGGTTCGTCGCGGCGAAGAACGAAGGCGAGTACGTGGTCGAGTCGCTGCAAGCGGGTACCTGCGGCGGCCGCGCGGCGGTGGCCAGGTCACTGCTGCCTTCGGTGCCAGGCAACATTTCGGTGATGCAGGTCTTCAGGGCCGAGAAATACCGGGGCAGGAGGGTGCAGTTCTCGGCGACCCTCGACACCACCGAGCTGACCGGCTGGGCCGGGTTGTGGATGCGCGTCGACGGGCCCGACAAGAAGACGCTCACCTTCGACAACATGCAGAACCGCTCGATTCAGGGCACCGCGCACTGCGTGAAGGCGGCGGTGGTGCTCGATGTGCCGGTGTACGCCGAGAACATCGCGCTGGGGTTCGTGCTGAACAATGGAGGCCGGGTCGAGCTCGGCAACATTTCGCTCGAGCCGGTCGACCGCTCGGTGCCGACGACGAACCTGGCGCCACCTCCGCCGCTGCCGCCGGCGCGGTTCTCTGATGGCGGCCTGGTGCAGCCGCGAAAACCGCCTGAGCGCGAGAAAGACCCTCGGTCTGACGATTCGATGGGCCGGGTCGGCGTGGTCTGGTTCAGCGACCGAATCATCACCCAGCAACAGCTGGGCAAAATACGGCCCGGCAGCGGGGCGCTGCACCTGGTCGGCCCCAACTCCTGGAGCGACGGCCCCGGCGACTACACCTCGACGATCAAGGGCGACACCATCTACGTCAAAGGGCTCGACCCGACGATCGGGTTTCTGGCCACGATGACGGGCGAGTTCAAGCTTCGCCGCGAGGGCGACACGAACGTGATCGAGGGCACCTGGGGCACCGACATGAAGAAGTACCCGGTGTCGATTCGCGTCTCGCGCAACCAGCTCGACATGTCGTGGGGCTTTTACGAGCGCCACATGCTCGCCGAGCATTCGCCCCAGGCACCTCCCGAGTGTGTCTTCTTCTCACGGCGCACCGGAGGCGTCGCGGTGTGGATGTCTGACGCCATACAGGTCTGCGGTTGCATCTTCGACGCCGATACGCCTCCGCAGCAGACGGTGATTGCGTTCTTGATGGCGGGCTTTCACCGCTTCGACGGCGATTACCGGTGAGGCTCGGGTTGGTTGTGCTGCTGCTGCTCGCGTGCGGCCCGACGAGCACCTCACTGGTCGCTGACACCCGCTGCGAAGGCAGTGCGCAGTGCACCGGCGGGCAGTCATGCGTGACGGTGACGTCGGTTCGGGGCCCGGGTGGCGAGTGCCTGACCTCGACCGGCGTGAAGGTCTGCCGCCCCGCTTGCGCGAGCTGCCCCTCGAACGTGCCCTGCGGGTGTGTGTGCGAGTGAGCGGTTGGGTGACAGTGTTCTGGTAAGTGAAGCTGGCTCCGATACGCTTGCGGCCCGCCCATGGAAGTCGTGCTTCGGCCCACCAATGATCAATTTCTGCGCGACGTGGTGTTCCCCGCGTTCGAGCTGGGAGTGCTCAACGCGGCGCCGGCCATCGATCACCTGTTGCGGCATGTGAATGACGAAGCGACGCGGGTCTTGCTCGAGTTGGTGCTCGAGCAGTCGGTCGAGGGCACGTTCTTCGGGCTCTCCGACGAGCGGTGGAACGAGGCGGTGTACCGGCTGCTGTTCTACGAATGGGTGCCCGACAGCGGAGGGTGGATCATCGCCAGCCAGTACATCGGCTACGCGGGGCCGTGGGAGGAGACGTTTCACCTGTCGTTGATGCTCGAAGACGCGGTGTACCCGTACTCAGAAGACGGGAGCGCAGAGCTCTACCGGCGCTCGTTCTGGGGCCAGCCGCAGAAGCGGTTCGGGCTCTCGACCCTGCTGTGCGGCACGTGGGACCCGGTGCCCAGCTTTCCTCCCGACCAGGTGCTGACGACCGAGGGCAATGGCATTTACAACCCGAGGCTCGGCATCGCGCGCGCCGACTGGAGCTGGCGGCCGATGATGACCGTGAGCACCTGGGCGTCGCGGCTGCCGAGCGTGCTGAACGCGCTGCTCGACCGCGAAGTGCGGCGGCTGCGCCCGGTGAGCGTGCCTGAGAAGCATGAGGTGCTCGATTTTTGGCTGGGCCGCGTGAAGGAACCGCCGGTGCTGGCGGTGAGCTTCTCGGGCCTGGGGCCACGGGCCCACGAGTGGATTCGGGAGATCGGGGCGCTGGCCCAGGTGGTGCGGAGCGCAGCCGATGTGCAGCAGGGGCTGACCGCGGTGATCAGCCGAAGAAACTTCGCGATGGATTTGGGGTCGGAGCGCTGAAGGTGAAGACCCGCCGCTTCGAGCATCATGCGCGGCAAGAGGTTTGGGTCGTCGAGCAAGACGGCGCCGAGTACGAGGTTCGTTGGGGGCCGTTGGGCGGCCCGGGCCAAACCCGCCGTCACCCCTGCCACTCTGCGAAAGAGGCCACCCAGCTCATCGACGTCTTGGCGATGCAGTTGGCAGACCTCGGGTTCACCGAAGTGGGTGGCGCCGCGTCGCCTTCGGCGCTGGAGTGGAACGATGCGCTCGAAGCAGTGGTGCTGAACGACCCCCTCAGTGCCGAAGCGCGTCTGGTGTACGGCGATTGGCTGCAGCTGCATGCCAACCCGCTGGGAGATCTCGTGGCCTTGCAAGCCGCCGGCATCGTCGCGGGCGACCAGATCGACGCGATGTTCGAATTACTCTTCGGCACCGTCTCGAAGAACTTTCGCACCCGTCACTCGCGAAGAGAAGGCAGCCGCGGGCTCGTGCTCACCTTTGAAAACGGGTTCATTGATTCAGTGTGGTGCGGCAACGGCAGCTCAGCTGAAGCGGCCGCCGCCCTCGATGGAGTGCTGTCATCACCCGCCTCACGCTTCGTTCGCCGCATCACGCTCGGGCTGACGGTGCAGTCGGCCGAGGTGCAGACCTCGCAGCCGCTCATCGATGTGGTGATTCGACACGCGCCGCCCCTGATCGAGCGGCTCGAAGCAGCCGATTTCAGATTTCCACGAGACGCCTTTGGGTACCTTCACGCAGACGAGACGCTCATGTCGCAGGCCCACGCGGGCAATTTCAGTCGCGTGTGGCGAGCGCTGCCGTCGCTGCGAGAGGTCGTCATTCGTGGCGGCGGCGAGGTCGAGTTGGGTCGCATCGAGGCACCCCACTTGCGCGCGTTGACGATTCAGACGGGCGGCCTGTCGCCCCAATGCTTCAGTTCAATCGCGGAGGCGAGCTGGCCCGCGCTCGAGACGCTCAACGTCTGGTGTGGGTCTGCGGAGCATGGGTTCCGCACCACCATCGGCGATTTCTCGCGACTCTTGACGGCGGTGCGCCTCCCCGCGCTGCGCCACTTGGGCGTCATCAACAGCCGGTTCGAGGGCGAGCTCATTGAATGCCTCGCGCGTTCGAGCCTTCTTCGGCAACTGCGCACGCTCGACCTCTCGAAAGGCACCATCGCCGACTCCGCTTGGGCGACGCTCGACGCCAACCGAGACGCCTTCGCACACCTGGAGCGCATCGACCTGAGCGAAAACTTCATTCACGGGCCGCCGATCTCCGGTCTGTCGCTCGACGTCTCGGCTCAGCGTTTCGAAGGCGCCGATGAGGGGCGCATGCCCGTCGTCGGGCCCTGATCGCGCGTCGAGAAGCCCAACCTCATGGCGGCGAGAGGCCTCACGGTCGTGAATTGGCGGCGTGCCACGGCGGAGCGCCACCATTTCGCGCGAAAAGACGCTGTGCTGCCGTTGCAGAGGGCCTCACGGCTCCGAATTGGTGCCGCGCCACCGCTGAACACCGGCATTTCGCGTGAATTTGCCCATTGCACGCACAGAAGTGCCTGAAATTCTCAGGCGTACAAAGCCCAGCCAGCGACAGCCAGAAACAGAGCCCCGTCAATCAGCAACGGCGCGTCAGAGAGCAGCACCTTCTCTGGCGCCCCGCCGGCCCCGCGCTTGTGCACCAAAAACAGGTACCGAAACACGCCGTACACCACACACGGCACCGTGAACTTGAGGTGGTCGGTGCCCACGCGCGCGACCGTCTCGACCGACACGGTGTACAGCCCGTACGCCAAGATGCACGCCGCGGCGGCGATGCTCATCATCTGATCGAGCATCGGCAACGAATAGTCGGCCAGGTTCGCGCGATGGGCGCTGGCATCTTCGAGCAGTGACAGCTCGGCGCGGCGCTTGGCGAAGCCCAAAAACACGGCTCCCAGCAGCGTGCAGAGAAACAGCCAGTTCGACACCACCACATCAATCGCCACCGCGCCGGCCACCACGCGAATGATGAACCCCAGCGCAATCGCCATCACGTCGAGAATGACCAGCCGCTTGAGCCCACCGGTGTAGACGACCTGCAGCAGCAGGTACCCGCCGAGCACGCTGAGAAACCGCAAGCCGAGCCACGAACCAATCGCCGCCGCGCCGGCCCAGCACACCAGCACCAAAACCACCGCCCCCGGTGCGCCAATCAACCCCGCCGCGATCGGCCGATTCTTCTTCTCAGGGTGCAGCCGGTCTTTGTCGCGATCGAACCAATCGTTGAGCACGTAGACGCCGCTGGCGAGCAGGCTGAACGCGATCACCGAGGCCGTCGCGCGCAGCAGCAGGCCAGACGCAAAGATGCTCTTCGCGAACAACAGCGGCGTGAACAGCACGCCATTCTTCACCCACTGCTTGGGGCGCAACGCTCTGAACGCGGCGGCAGGAGACATCGTGCTCATGTGCGGCCGACACCGTAGTACGTGAACCCTCGCTCGCGCATATCGGTTGGCGAATACACGTTTCGCCCGTCGAATATCACCGGCGTCTTCAGTTTCTGTTTCACCTTGTCGAAGTCGACGTGGCGAAATTCGTTCCACTCCGTGATCACGAAGAGCGCATCGGCCCCGTCGAGCACGTCGTAAGGGCGCTGGCCGAAATGAACGCGGTCTCCGAAGAGCTTCTTCGCCGAGGCAGTGGCCACCGGGTCGAACGCCCTGACCTTTGCCCCCTTGCCGATCAGCCCCTCGATCACCTCAATCGCCGGAGCCTCGCGCATGTCATCGGTCTTCGGCTTGAACGCCAGGCCCCACACCGCGAACGTGCGGCCGTTCAAGTCACCAAAGTGTTTCAGCGCCTTGCCGATCAACAGCTTCTTCTGCCGCTCATTGGTGCGCTCGACCGCGCGCAACAGGTCGAGCTCGAGACCGAACTCACGGGCGGTCGCGACCAGCGCCTTCACGTCTTTGGGAAAACAGCTGCCCCCATACCCGACCCCGGGGAAGAGAAAGGGGTACCCGATGCGCCGATCAGCCCCCAGACCCTTGCGAATCGAATCGACGTCAGCTCCGACCTTTTCGCACAGGGCCGCCATGTCATTCATGAACGAGATGCGCGTCGCCAGCATCGCGTTGGCGGCGTACTTGGTGAGCTCGGCCGACCGCGTGTCCATGAAGATGATCGGGTGCTCGGTGCGAACGAACGGAGCGTACAAATCGGTCATGACCTTCGCGGCCCGCTCGGTGTCGGTGCCGATCACGATTCGGTCGGGCCTCAAGAAATCGTCGAGGGCCGCGCCCTCTTTGAGAAACTCCGGGTTCGAGACCACGTCGAATGGCACCGAGGTCTGCGCTGCGACGGCTTCGCGCACCCGGTCGGCGGTACCGACGGGCACGGTGCTCTTGTCGACGATGACGGTGTACTGCGTGAGCGCCTTGCCAATGTCGCTGGCGGCCTGAAGCACGTGCTGGAGATCAGCGTCTCCCGACTCGCCCTCGGGCGTGCCGACGGCGATGAACACCACGCTCGCCGAGCCCACCGCCGCCGCCAGGTCGGTCGAGAACGTCAACCGCTGCTCGAGCACGTTGTTCGCAACCAGCTCTTCGAGGCCCGGCTCGTAAATGGGCAACTTGCCCGCGTTGAGCCCCTCGATTTTCTCGGCGTCGATGTCAACGCAGGTCACGTCATTGCCCGAATCGGCGAAACACGTGCCCGCCACGAGGCCGACATAGCCACTGCCGATGACCGCGATTCGCATGGGTGCGAAGCGTCTAAGCCATCTGTCAGCCGCCGGCCAGCAGGGTGCGCAGCGCATCTTCGCCGCGAAACTGCTGGGTTCGGCCCACCGTCGACACCGGCCCCACGACGAGGCGCTCGAGCAGCTCGCGGGTCGGCATCATCAACGAGGGTTGCAGCGCTTGGGCGGCCTTCGCCGTCTCAGGAAACAGCTTCTCGACGATGCGCAGGGCGGCCCAGAGGGCGCGCTCCATCTTCCACTGCGCGGCCCGGGCTCGGAGCGCGTCGGCGATGACCGGCCTCGAGTACACGCCACCCATCGACGGAGCCCCCTGAATCAGCTCTCGCAAATCGACGAATTCGATCAACGGCACATCGAACCCCGCGCGCGACATCAACAGCACGTGGGTCAAAATCGCGTCTTCGAGGTCGAGCCTGAAGAGCGAGGGCCCATACACCTTCATCGGCGTGGCCCTGGCGAACAAGGGCGCGTCGTCTTCGAGCAGCTCGCCGTGCACGAAGATCGTGGTGCGGCCGTCGCTGAGCTCGCGAACAGGGCTCGGCGTCGGCTCAGCCGGCTTGAATTCGGCGCGGCGCAGGTAGCCCACGAAGGGGTCGAGATCAGCCCGGGGCACCAGCAAGCGAATGTCGATGACCGGCCGAAACGCGACGTGCGGGTAGAGGCTCTCGGCGAAGCTGCCCCCGCCCAACATGATCACCCGCCTGCCCTCGAGCTCGTCGACCGCGCGCTTGAAGTTCACCAGCTTCATCACGTTGTCGTTGACCGACCCCTGGTAAATCGCGAGCAACCTGTCGCGCACCCACTCGGGCGCACCGGTCTTGGCCCCGAGGCGGTACTCGAGGTTGTAGGCAGCGAGCGGGGCCAGGCCCTGGCCGATGGCCCAGTCGGTGTAGGCCTCCCAGGGGGCGTCGGCGAGCGACCCCTTCTGAGGGTCGAATGAGGCCAGCGTCTGAAACACCTGGAGCAGCGAGGCAGGCATTCACCTCGTATGCCGCCAGGGCAGCCCCTGCGCCATTGAAATAACCGTGCTACGCACCCGCGCACCCGATGCGAACCACCGTCTTCATGCATGCCCACGCGCACCAGGCCGAGGCCGCGCGTTCGCTCGCTCGCGCCGCGGTGCAGCTGGGCCACGACGTCGTCATCGCTGGAGACCGCCTCGACGTGGCCGATGTGACCCTGGTGCCCGCCAACGGCTCGTTCGGAGACGCGTTGACCGCCGCCCTGCCCTTCATCACGACCGACTCGGTGGTGCTGCAGCAGCCCGACGCCGCGTACTCGGCAGACTCGTGGGAGCGGTTGCTCGGCCCGATTGTGCGCGACGAGGCCGACGTGGTGGTGGGGCATCGCTCACGCCGCTCTCTGGCCGACCGGGCGCTCGAGTCGCTGGCCGGGTTCGCGCTCGACGGGCTCAGCCTCGACGCAGGCTCTGGTCAAAAGGCTGCTCGCCGCCAGGCCCTGGTCGACACGGCGCTCCTGCCGGGCGCTGACGAAGCGCAGCTGTTGGTCAAGCTGGCCGCGCAGCTCTACCGGTTCGTCGAAGTGCGAATCGACCCGACCGCGAGCCTGCGGGGGGGCTTTCGACAAGCCGCGCGACACGCCCGTACCTTCGCGCGCTACGCCTCGACCCAAGACGCCGCCGACAACACCCACGAGGGCTACTCGACGCTGGCGAACCTCGAGGCCCGGGCTCCGAATTACAACGCCTGGCTGGGTGAGCGCTTTCGCGCCTTCGCGGGCCAACGCATTCTGGAGATCGGCGCCGGCATCGGCACCATCACCGCCCACCTCGCGCCCGGGAGAGAAAAGGTCATCGCCCTCGAGGTCGACCCCTTCTACGTGCGGCGTCTGCAGAACCGGTTTCGCGGTCAGCCCCAGGTCGAGCCGCACCTGACCGACGTCGCCCTCGCCGACTGGGAGTCGCTGCGAGCCCAGAACATCGACACCATCGCGATGTCGAACGTGCTCGAGCACCTGCCCGACGATGGCAAGGCGGTGCAGTCGTTCGCGCGAATTCTGCAGCCTGCCGGCCGGGTGTTGATCTTCGTGCCCGCCCTGCCCCGCTTGTTCGGCTCGCTCGATGAAGCGGTGGGCCACTACCGCCGGTACACGCCGCAGTCGCTCTCCGCGGTCCTCGAGCGCAACGGCTTCGAGATCGAGCACCTGGAGTGGATGAATCTCGTCGGCATCCCCGGGTGGGTGTTGAATGGTCAGCTGCTCAAGCGGCGCGTGCTGCCCGGGTTGCAACTTCGCTTGTACGACCAGGTCGCGCCGCTGCTCGCGTCGCTCGAGTCGCGCGTGAAGTTGCCGATCGGGCTCAGTCTGTTTTGCGTGGCGAAGAAGCGGGCCTGACGCTCGACGACTGGGCCGGTTGCGAGCGAAGATGTCGAACCTGATGCGCAGACTCCTGGTCGCCTGGTTGTGTGTCAACGCGATGCCGGCGCAGGCCGATTGGGTCACAAAGTCGGCGTGCTTGGGTACCAAACCCTCGGCCACCACGCGGCTCGCGAAGGTTCGAGAAGAGGCGAAATGGTTTTTGAACCCGTCAGGTGATGAGGCTTGGGAGCCGGGCGAAAATGACCCGCGACTCAAAGCGTACGTCTGCCTCGAGGCGCTCGCAGCCACTGGTCAACGCGCGAAGATCATCTATTTGCGAAACCACGTCGCGGTCGTGTTCTGGGTCGACCTCGCTGGGCTCGTCGACGTGCCCGTCACTCCCGCGACATGGTTGCAGTCGCGCGGGTTGCTCCAAGAAGGTGAAGAGAGCGGCGAGACTGGCTGCCTCAAGGAATTCGCGCCTGGCACCCTGTTCTACGACCAGCCAGACGGCCGTGTGGTCGGCGTCGTCACAGGCGGCACGGTGTGGCTCGGAGGCTGGGGCACCGACCGACGAAGGAGCGGCACCTGGGCGAAGACGGCCGTCAGACCACACGGGGCCTGGCTCAAAGACACGGCACGCTCCTGGTGCCCGGAGTAACGCTTTAGTCTGCTGCGCCTGGTGAAAAAGCGAGCCTGACGCAGCCGGGCATCTCGGGCAGCTCTCCGGCGATGAGCGCGCGAAAGAGGGCCGCGAGTGACATCGCCTGGGGTTGCATCACCAGCTCCGTCACCGCGTCGACCACCATGCAGGCACGGGTCTCGTCGGTCGAGACGATGGCGGGGTTGACCGAGTCGTCTTCGCAGACGCTCGCCCAGTGAAAGCCGCCCTCACGGACCAGCTGATCACCCCAGCAGAACGCCAGTGAGGCGACTTGCCGGGCTTGGGGTGATGGGCTGCCGTTCTGGCGCAAGAAGAGCAGTACGCGTTCGAGCCCGTGCACGGTGTCTGCGGGCGTGGCGAGCTCACCTGGCAACCACTGCTTCAATGCCCGGCTCACCGCGAGGGCCAGCTCGGCCAAGTGCTTCTCACTCAGAGGCACGGGGGTCATGTGGAGGCGACTCCGAAGACTTGAACGACCGCGCTCGTACCTCGATGCAGCCGGCCTTCATTCACCGTGCGCTCGAGCTCGTGAGCGATGTCGAGCCGCAGCGAGCTCAAGTCTGGCCGCAGGTCGTCGAGGCGCTGCAACAGCTCGACGTTCGGAGGCCCGCCTGTCTTCAACTCGAGCTGACGGGGCGTGTATGATTCGAGCACGAAGGCGCCGTTCGGGCGCAGCGCGGCGACCGAGGCCCGGTGCACGTTCGAGCGCATCGGCTGGGGCATGTGGCACCAGATCAGCACCACCGCATCGAACGCCGCGGGCTCGATCACGAAGTCTTTCAGGTCAGCGTGCACGGTGTGAATCGCCACGCCGCGCTCTTTCGCCAACGCGTTCGCCTTTTCGAGGCCGACGGCCGACGAATCGATCGCGGTCACTTTGAAACCCTGCTCGGCCAGATACACCGCGTTGCGACCCTCGCCTTCAGCCAGGCACAACACGGTGCCTCCAGCGGTCAGGCGCGGGCGAACTTCTCTCAAAAAATCATTCGGGTCTGACCCGTACGCAAACCCGGCGACGCGGTAGCGCTCGTCCCACGGGTTCATGTCAGGCTCGTGATGACCGACCCTGGTTTGAGCGCCGGCGCGTACGCTTGAAAGGTGAGCTCGGGGTGCTTGTCGAGCGCGTGCTGCAGCGCCCACTCGTCGCGAAAGAGCACCAACGGCAGACCATCGCGGTCTTGCACGGTTTGGCGATTGCCCTCCCAATCGAAGGCCTTGGGGTCGAACTTGGGGGCGATCACCCAGCGCGCGAGCGAGAAGCCCATCTTGTCGATGACGATCTGCGCTCCGTACTCGTGCTCGATTCGGTACTGCAGCACTTCGAATTGCAGCTGACCGACCACGCCGACGATCGGGTCTTTCATGCCCATCTGCAGCTGCTGAAAGATCTGAATCGTGCCCTCTTCGGAGAGCTGTTCGAGGCCTTTCTCCATCTGCTTGCGCTTCATCGGGTCTTTCGAGCGAACGACCGCGAAGAACTCGGGCGAAAACCGAGGCACGCCGTCGAACTCGAAGTTGCCCCCCTCTTGGAGCGTATCGCCGATGCGGTATTGCCCAGGGTCGAACAGACCGATCACGTCACCCGGCCAGGCGTCTTCGATGCTGGTTCGCTCGGCCGCCAGAAATTGCGACGGCTTCGCCAAGCGCACTTCTTTGTGCAGGCGGGAGTGCTGCGCGTTCATGCCTTTCACGTACCGGCCCGACACCACCCGCAAGAACGCGATGCGATCTCGATGCGAGGGGTCCATGTTCGCTTGAATCTTGAAGACGAAGCCGCTGAATTTTTCGCGGGTCGGCTCGATGAACCCCTGGGTCGAGTCGCGGCCCATCGGAGGCGGCGCCATCTCGAGAAAGGCATCGAGAAACGGGCGCACGCCGAAGTTGGTCATCGCCGAGCCGAAGAACATCGGGCTCAGCTCGCCTGCGCGAACGCGCTCGACCGACAGCTCGTCGCCGCCGATGTCGAGCAGCTCGATGTCTTCTTTGAGCTTCTCGATTTCACTCTCGTTGAGCACCTCGAGAATCTGGGGGGCGTCGAGCGCGATGATCTTCTCTTCGACCTCGCTCTCACCGTGGCGGCCTGACGCGCTGAACACGTGCACATTCTTGCTGCGGCGGTCGTACACGCCCCGAAACTCGGGCCCGCTGCCGATCGGCCAATTCATCGGGTAGGCGCGAATACCGAGCACTTTTTCGAGGTCGTCCATCAGCTCGAGGGGTGAGCGGCCGTAGCGGTCGAGCTTGTTCGCAAACGTGAAGATGGGGATGCCGCGGAGCCTCGCGACCTTGAAGAGCTTGATGGTCTGCGGCTCGACGCCTTTCGCCGCGTCGATGAGCATCACGGCCGCGTCGGCTGCTGAGAGCGTGCGGTAGGTGTCTTCTGAGAAGTCTTGATGGCCCGGCGTGTCGAGCAGATTGACCGCGTGCCCCCGGTAGGGAAATTGGAGCACTGACGAGGTGACCGAGATGCCGCGCTCTTTCTCGAGCTCCATCCAGTCGGAGGTGGCGTGGCGCTTCGCGCGGCGGGCCTTGACGCTGCCGGCGAGGTGAATCGCTCCGCCGTACAGCAGCAGCTTTTCGGTCAGCGTGGTCTTGCCAGCGTCGGGGTGCGAGATGATGGCGAAGGTGCGCCGGCGGGCGATTTCGCGGTCGAGCTCAATACTCATGGCGGCCGCAGCCATAGCACCCCCCGCTCGGGCCGATGAGAGACATGTGGCAGGCGGCCCACGCAGCGGGGTTTCGCGAATTGTTTCGGCACGATGGGCGTTGGCACGCCGATGGCTCAGTCCCCCAGCACGGGACTTCTCCCGGAAAGGTCTCACAGGAGCCATGTCGAAAAAATGGATTGCGGTGTGTGCAGCGGCGCTCTCGTTTGCCGCGTGTGATGAAGGCAAACCCCAAACCCCGGTCATCCCCTCCAAGGTGGTGACGCGGGCCATCGTTCGGCCAGTCGTCGCCGCGACGGTGTTCGATGCCGGGTCGAAGCTGATTGAGCAGACACCCGTCGATTCGCTGGCGCTGTCGCACGACACGCCGTCGGTCGACCACCTCGACCGCGCGCGAAAGCTCGAGGCCGACGAAGACCTGAGCGGAGCCCTGGCCGAAGCCCGCCGCGCGCTGTACACCACGCCAAGCGACGAAGAAGCCGTCGAGCTCATCGCCCGCCTCGCGAGACGCTCGGGCAAGCCCACCCTCTGCGCCCAAGCCTGGGAGCGCCTGGCGACGTTTCGGCCGACCGACGCGACGCCTTCGATTCAGCAGGCCCGCGCGCTGTTCAAAGCCAAAGACTACGCCGGCATGGTGATCGCGGGGCGTGAGGCCATCTCGCGCGACTCCGAGAACGCCGAGGCGCATCACCTGGTGGGCCTGGGGCAGCTCTCACTGGGAGACCTCACCAGCGCGATGGGCAGCTTCGAGCGGGCGGTCGAGATTTCACCCGAGCATGGCTACGCCTTGAACAACCTGGGGCTCACCTACCTGCGCGCCAATGAGAACGCCAAGGCGGTCGACGTGCTCGAGCGGGCTTCAGCGCTGTTGCCCACGGTCGCCTATGTGCAGAACAACTACGGTGTCGCGCTCGAGCGAATGGGCCGCCGCGATGAAGCAAAGGCCGCCTACCAACACGCGATGGATCTCTCGCCCAAATACGTCAAGGCCAGGCTGAATGCGGCGCGCGTGGCGAAGGTGCAGATCGAGCCTGAAGACATCGAAGACGAGCCGCTGAATGACGTGCCGCACCCGATGCCGCAGTGACTTGAAGGGTGGCGGCGTCTCGACCGGTTTCGAGGCGCCGCCATCGTCAGTGCGGGAGCGAGGCGCTCACGTCGAACGCCACCGCGTACTGCAGCTTCTGCCCCGGCCGGTCTCGCATCGCCATCACCGGCTCGAAAATCACCACCAGCACCCTCGGGCTGGCCATGAAGACTTTCTCAATCGACTCGATGCCATCGACCGGCTGCCACTCGACGACCCGAACGGTCTTTTTCTGGGCGGTGGCCTCGATGACGAGCGTGGTCGAAACCTCTGGTTCGAGCGGCCCGATGGGGTCACCGGCCATGCCCATGCGGGCACCGTCGGTCGCCTTCGTGCGCTCGATACGCGCCGACAAGGCCCAGGCGCCGACCTTCTTGGTCGCGCGGGGCGGCGACGAAAACCGCAGCGCCGGCACCTCTGAGAGCGCTTGGGTGCAATCGGGGGTTTGCAGCTCGGTGCCGCCCTCGCGGTAGGTCGCCAGCGGCTGGCACACGTGCCCGTCTTTTGTTCGCAGTGAGCCGGTGGCGCTCACTCCGTTGAAGGGCACTTGCGCGAACGCCGCTGCCGAGAACAACGCGAACGGCACCCAGGCTCTCGTCATGCGACGGCAATAGCATGGGCCCGCTCGTCAGTACTTCTTGCTTTGAATGTTCTTGTACACGTTGCCCTGCTTCGAGTTGATGCGCGTGCCGTACGAGTCGGCGTTCTCGGTCGCCTGGGTGCCTGAAATCGGAGTGGCATTGACCGCCTTCGGCGCCGCTGACTCGTTCGACTTGACCCACGCCTTCACGCTCGCTTCAGAGGGCTTTTCGGCGGCGGCTTTCAGCTCGAGCCCCGACGCATCGAGGTAAGCCGAGTTGAGGAGCTGGTCTCGGTACTCGAGAAACAGCTCAGGCGACGCAAAGACCTCGAGCGAGAGAATGTTGCCGTTCACTGCGGTCATCAGGCCGACCATCTTGGCCGCGTCGGGGTGCGCGGCGATCTTGTCTCCGATGTCGGCGCGAAACGGCTTCATGACTTCATCGCCCTCTTTGCCCGTGGCCAGGGTGCGATAGGTGCCTGTGTTGCTCGAGGCCTTGAGCGCCGAGGTCTTCTTGGCCACATGGTCCCACACGCCTGATTGATCGTGATCAGCGCGGGCGATTCGACGCAATTTGCCCTCCGCCAGACCTCCAAGCGCGCCGAATTGGCCTTGCCCGTTCCACCGGCCGTGCTCGACGCAGAAGACTTCGATGCTTCGGCTGGTCTTGGGTTCGAGCAGCGTGTCGGCGCTGATCAGCCGGTCTTGCTGGCCGCCCAGAATCAGCTCTCCGGCCAACAAAAGCAGCGGCCGGTCGGAACTGTTGCGCACGGTGACGTGATTGACGTCTCCGCCGCCCGGTATTTCGCGCACCGAGACCAGCTTCTCTTTGAGCCCCTCCTTGAGGGTCATGTATTTCGTCTCGTCGCCTTCTCCAGGCGCGACGCGAATCACCGGGTACACCGACAATTTCCCATGGGTGAACGGCTCGAGCACTTGAATGCCCGGCTCGAGCTCGAAGCCCGACGACGCCGATGCAATTGACGAGACGATGAAGACCGCGGCCGCGAGGCGAAGACGAAATGACATGGCGAACCCTTGGGGAAAGTGGGAGCCACCCTCAACGACTCGCCCCGCGATCGGATTTACGGGCTGATTTGATTTCTATCACTACCCGCACCCCATGCTCCCGCGCCTGCTCGAGCCCAAGACCTACTCGGTGCTGTTTCGCTCCATCGCGTGCAAGGGCGGTGGCCGCTTCAGCCTCGACGCGCTTCGGGCGCCATCAGCACAGAAGAAGTGACCGCCGCCGAGTGACGAGGGGAGGTCAACGGCGCCCCGTCGGGTTTCAAATTGCGCCCGCTGGCAAGTGACCGCACACTGGCGTCATGCGCCATGTGTTCGTGATGGTCTCGACGGGAGTGGTGATCGCGCTGGTGTTGCTGAGCCTCCAGTGGCCGTCAGCGGCCTGGAGCTTCGTGGTCGTCGCGCCCCTGGTGGCCCGCGGGTACGCCGACATGTTTCAGCGCCGCAAAGCGATTCGCCGCAACTTCCCCCTGGTGGGTAACTTTCGGTACCTGTTCGAGCTGATTCGGCCAGAGATCAACCAGTACTTCGTCGAGTCGAACACCGATGGCATGCCCTTCAACCGTGACACTCGGTCATTGGTGTATCAGCGCGCCAAGCGCGAGCCCGACACGATGCCCTTCGGCACCAAGCTCGACGTGAACGCGGTCGGGTACGAGTGGCTCAACCATTCGCTGGCCCCGGTGCACGCCGACCCCGCGACCCTGCGCATCACCGTCGGAGGCCCGGCCTGCACCAAGCCCTACTCGGCCAGCATCTTCAATGTCTCGGCGATGAGCTACGGCTCGTTGTCGAAGAACGCGGTGCTCGCACTCAATGGCGGCGCCAAGCTCGGCAACTTCGCGCACGACACGGGTGAGGGCGGCCTCAGCCCGTATCACCTGCAGCCCGGCGGCGACCTCGTGTGGGAAATAGGGACAGGCTACTTTTCGGCCCGGACCCTCGACGGCAAGTTCTCGCCCGAGCGCTTCGCCGAGAACGCCCGGCGGCCCGAGGTGAAGATGACCGAGCTCAAGCTCTCGCAGGGCGCGAAGCCGGGGCACGGCGGCATTCTGCCGGCGGCGAAGGTCACTCCAGAGATCGCGGCCATTCGCGGCGTGGCGGTGGGCAAAGACGTGCTCTCGCCCCCCGCGCACTCGGCGTTCAGCACGCCGACGGGGTTGCTCGAGTTCTTGCAGCAGATGCGCGAGCTCTCAGAGGGCAAGCCCGTGGGCTTCAAGCTCTGCATCGGCAAACCACGTGAGTTTCTGGCGATTTGCAAAGCGATGAAGACGACCGGCATCACGCCCGACTTCATCACTGTCGATGGCGGCGAAGGGGGCACCGGCGCGGCTCCACTGGAGTTCTCGAACTCGGTCGGGTCACCGCTGCGCGAGTCGCTGATTTTCGTGCACAACGCGCTGACCGGGTTCGCGGTTCGCAAGCACGTGAAGGTGTTCTGCAGTGGCCGCATCGTGACCGGCACCGATGTGGTGACCCGGCTGGCGACGGGGGCCGACGCGTGCAACTCGGCGCGGGCGATGATGATGGCGCTGGGGTGCATTCAGGCGCTGCGGTGCAACACCAACGCGTGCCCCACCGGCGTGGCGACGCAAGACCCGCAGTTGATGGTCGGGCTCGACGTGAACGACAAGACTTCGCGGGTGGCGAACTATCATCGCGAGACGGTGAAGACCGTGGCTGAGCTGATCGGGGCGATGGGCATCTCGCATACGAACGAGCTGCGGCCCTGGCACGTGATGCGGCGCACCGGGTTCTCGCAGATCAAGAATTACGGCGAGCTCTTCGAGTTCATCGAGGAGGGCTCGTTGCTGTCGGGCACTCCGCCAGCGGCGTTCGCGAGGCCTCTCGCTGCGGCGCGGGCCGAGACTTTTGCTGCGGCGTCATGATTGGGGACACGCGGGCCGCCGTTCGTCCTGAGCGAAGACGAAGGACCCATCGGATTCTCGTTCAAGGCTTTTGGGGGCTGACTTGCAGGTCCTTCGAGTCCCTCAGGATGAGCGGGGGGACCCGGGGCTACTCGTCGCCCTTCTGCCCGACGAACTGGTCGTTCTTCTCTCGAAACAGCACGTTGAACGTGGTCAGCGAGCCGTAGCAGCGCGTCACGTATTGCTGCATCTCGACCTTCTCGGTATCGCTGAGCTTCGGGTGCGCATTGAGCTTCTGCTCGAGCGTTCGCAAGCGGTCGCGAATCATCACCACCTTGTGAAACAGCGAATCGAGGGGGATGTCTTTGGGCTGCAGCTCGGGGTTCGCGGGCACCAGCTTGATCACCCCGCCCTCCCACTTCTGCGCCAGCGGTACGTCGGCGAGCCCCGAGGCTTCGAGAAATAGGTCCATCAGCTCTTGGCGGGTCATGGTTGCTCCTTCGAGGTCGACCTCGGTGTTTCGGTCAATGGTCGGCACCAGCATCGGTGCGCTCAACGCGCGGGTGCCATTGGCGCTGCGCACGATCGGCGCGATGTTCTGAATCGCCTTGGCGCGTCGGGCCGTGGCGGCTTCTTCGGCCTGGGCCTTCGCCGCTTCACCACGGGGTACGAAGGCATCGCACACCGGCGCCGACGGAGGAAACAGCCCGCGGTTGGCCTGGAGCCGGCACTCGCCCACCCACCCGCGCACGGTGTCGACCGAATGCGCCCGCCACAGCTTGCAGTTGCCGCACACCTTCAAGTGCGGAGCGAACTGCGGGGGGGCTGACTGCGATTCGTCGCTCATCGAATGGGTCAGCTGGGTTTGGCGGCGGTGATGGCGTTCGTGCCGGTACGGGTCAGATCGTTCATCGTCTCGGTCGACGACGACGTCTTGTGCGAGCCTGTCGTCGGAGCGGTCTGGGCAACCCACTCCTGCGCCTTGAACACCGCCGCCGAGAGCAGCTTGCGGCCGGTCTGCACGTCGAGCAGCTCGCGCGGTAGCTCAACCAGTTGCCGGCGCAGCTCATCGGCCGATGGCGTGCGCAGAGCCAGGTCGCGCTGCAGCAGCCCCATGACCAATGCATCGACCTTCGCAGGCACGTCGGGTCTCAAGGCCGAGGGCTGAACGATCGGGCCTTCGAGGCAGATCTTCATCAGCTCCATCTCGCTGTCGGCGCGAAAGACCCGGTTGCCGATGAGGCACTCGTGCAGGGTCAGGCCCAGCGCGAAGAGGTCGGCGCGGCCGTCGTAGACATTGCTCAACACCTGTTCGGGCGCGGCATACCCCATCTTGCCGCGCATCACGCCAGCCGCGGTCATGCGTTCTTGCCCTGAGACGATGGCGATGCCGAAGTCGGCCAGCTTTGCGTCACCGATACGGGTGAGCATGATGTTGGGCGGGTTCAGGTCGCGGTGCACCAGGTTGAGCGAGCGCCCGGTGTTGCTTACGCGCCCATGAATGTAGTCGAGCGCCTCGGTGAGCTGCCACGCGATGTGCATCACCAGCGCGATCGGCATCAGCTCATTTCGTGCGCGCTGGGCGTTGATCAAATCTTTGAGCGAGACGCCATCGATGTACTCCATGGCGAGAAATGACACGCCCTGGTGCATGCCGTAGTCGAGCACCTGCACCACGCCCGGGTGGGCCAGCATCGCGCCGACCTCGGCCTCTTGCCGAAACAGCGCCATCGCCACCTGTTGGTCAGCGAACTGCGGCAAAATTCGCTTCACCGCGACCTTGCGCTCGAAGCCGCCCTCGGGCGAGTAGGTCGCCTCGAAGACCTCGGCCATGCCGCCGATGCCCAGCCGCCGGCCCAAGACGTACTTGCCGAGCAGATCTTGCGCACGCGAGGTGTGAACCAGGCCGCGCATGCGGGTCACCAGCGCCATCAGCACGGCGGTCACGCCAATGTACGACATCACCGTGAAAGCGAATGGCGTCGGCGCGAGCTGAACGTAGAGGCCGCGGGTGATGATCGGCACCAGGCCAATCACCGCGCTCGCCAGAATCACGGGCCGTGAAAGCGAGAGCACCGACAAAACCAACAGCCCGCCCATCATCGACGGCGTGTTCACCATGCCCATCCACGGGGTGGGCAGCTTGGGGTTTGAATGATTTGCGCGATCGCAATCAACGGCAGATCGAGCATCGGCAACATCCACCCCGCGCGCTTGACCAGCTTGCCGGTCTTCAACAAGCGCCAGATCACCAGCGAGGCGGTCAAATACACGACCGAGACGATGAGCGAGACGATGTAGGCCCGCCAGTTCGAGAGCAGCGGCACCATGCCGAGCACCACGGCGGTGGTCGCCAAGAAGATTCGAATCTTCGCCATCGCGGTCGCGAGAACGACGCGCTCACCGTCGATGACCCGCTCGAGCGCCGCTCGAAATGACGCATTCGGTGCTGCTGCTGGTTCAGCCAAAAAGTGATCCTCTCGCGACGCCCGTCATGCGTGGCTGCGGCACCCTAGTCGAGCCCGAAGCTTCGCATGATGTCGTTGTAAAACACTCGCACCACCAGCATCGCCAGTACGACCAGCCCGAAGATGTTGGCGACTTCACGGGCCTTGGCGGGTATCGGGCGGCGGCGAATGCCCTCCCAAAAGGCCGCAACCAGGCCGAACCCGTCGAGCACCGGTATCGGCAACAAGTTCACAAGGGCGAGGTTCACCGACACCAGCGCCATGTTCGCCAGAAAGACATTCAGCCCCGCCTCGGCGCTCTTCGACGCAATTTGAAACAGCATGATCGGCCCACCGACGTTCTCGAAGCCGATCTTGCCGGTGCCAAAGCCCTTCATCACCTGAGCGATTTTCGTGACCGAGCGTGGCACTTCAGACAGCGAGGCGACCAGCGCGTCTTTGGGGCCGTTGAACACGGTCAAGTGGTCGACCTTGGGCCCGGTCGCCAGCGGGTCATTGTCACCCGAGAGAAACGCGAGGCGCGGCCGAATGCCCGGGTCGGGCAGCTTGTGCTTGGCGTTGAGAATGTCGCGCTCTTCGCGGTTGACCTGGCTGATCTTCGCCGTGTGCTCCCCATCGGTCGAGCGCCAGGTGAGCGTGAACGGCTCGAGCTCGACGCTGCGCAGCTTCAAGGTGAACCAGTAGTACGAGCCAATGGGCGACCCATCGATGGCGACCAACCGGTCACCGCGTTTGACGCCCGCTTTGGCCGGAGCGCTGTCTTGAATCACCGTCCAAATGTAGGTGTCGCCGAGCTCGGCCCCGCCCATCGCCGCCAGGCCCGGGCCAGCACTCTTCTCGAGGGTCACGGTCGCGACCTCGGGCACCACGAAGCCCGCGCCCCCGACGTCGTTCAAGTTCGAGCGCAACGCCACGATGGTCAGCGGGCTGCTCTCGCTCTGTAAGAGCTGCTCGAGCGAGTTGAGATCAGCGGTCGGCTTGCCATTGATGCTGGCGATGCGGTCGAAGGTCTTGAGCCCCGCGGCCTCGGCGGCTGAGCCGGGGGGCACGCCGATGATCGGCGAGGGCGACCCCGCCATGATGCCCAGCTTGCCGCGAAAGACCTTCTCGACCGGGTTCGAGGTCTCGACGTCGCGCGCCGGAGCGAGCTTGAGCACGAGGTTTTCGGCCCCTCGTTGAATCGAGATGGAGATCTCGCGATCGAACACGCCCTCGAGTGCCCCGCCAATGTCGTCGAAGCGGTTGATCGGCGTGCCTTCGATGCGGGTGATGACATCGCCTGGGCGAAACCCGGCGGCTGCGGCGGGCAAGGCGGGGTCGACGTAGCCGACCTTGGCGGGCACGTACTCGTGCTCACCCAAGAAGACGAAGAAGTACGCCCCGATGGGAAAGATGAGGTTCATCATCGGGCCAGCGGCGACGATGATCGCCCGCTTCCACCAGGGGGCGGCCAAGAAGCCCCGCTTCTGCTCGTCGGGGGCAAGCTCGGGCTCGGGGCCTTCACCGACGGTGTCGCCGGCCATGTCTCCGGCCATGCGTACGAAGCCGCCCAGGGGTATCCACGCGACCTGGTACTCGGTTTCACCCCGGGTGAAGCTGAAGATCTTCGGGCCGAAGCCGATTGAAAACTTGAGCACCTTCACGCCGGCCCACTTCGCCGCCAAGAAGTGCCCAAGCTCATGCACGGTGACCAGAACGCCCAGAAAAATGAGAAAGAAAACGGTGTTCTGGAGAGCGCCCATGGGGTCAGACCCTAACCTCCCCGCTGCCGGGTTTCACCCCAACAGCAGGGGACGTACGAATTGCACATACAGCAACACCATTGGCGCATTGAAAATCAGGGCGTCGATGCGGTCGAGCATGCCGCCATGCCCGGGGATGATGGTGCCCGAGTCTTTGACGCCGTAGGCGCGCTTGAGCATCGACTCACAGAGGTCTCCCGCGGGGCCCAAGATGCCGCCCAAGATGCCCAGAATCAGACAGTCAACGACCGTCAGCCCGGGGAAAAAGACGAGCTTCTGAAACACCAGAAAGCCGATGCTGCCGACGAAGCCGCCGAAGAAGCCCTCCCAGGTTTTGGCGGGGCTGACCTCGGGGTAGAGCTTGTGCTTGCCCAGAAAGCGGCCGAAAAAGTACGCGGCGGTGTCGCAGCCCCAGGTGATGAAGAGGGCGGCGAGCGTCCACCAGGCTCCGTCGGGCAGGTTGCGCACCGCCATCAGGGCCGTCATGCCACCAGCGCCGTAGATGAAGGCCATCATCATCGCAGATGCCCGCACCGGGGCTTCGGGCAGTGGCCCTTTGATCAAGTGCCAGACCCACGCGACGAAGAACACGATGCCGCCACCGGCGCAGGCCAACGCGGTGGCTTGAAACGGCATCCACGCTGGTAAAATCGGCATCAGGGTCGCCATCGCGATGACGAACCAGCCCACCGGCGAGACCGACTTCAAGGTGATGAGAATGTATTCGCGGGCGACGGCACCCGCGGCGAAGCCCAGCAGGCAGGCGGTGTACCAGCCGCCCAGGTACAGCAGGTACAGCACCGCCGGGAGCATCAGCACCGCGGTCACGATGCGAATCAGCAGGTTTTTGTTTTTCTCTGTCACGTCAGGGCCTGTCGAACCTGCGCCGAGGTCAACCCGAAACGCCGCTCGCGGCCCTGGTATTCTTCAATGCACGAGAGCAGTTGCGGCGACCGAAAATCGGGCCACAGCGTCTCGGTGAAGAGAAGCTCGGCGTACGCGCTCTGCCAGAGCATGAAGTTCGAGATGCGGTGCTCGCCGCTGGTGCGAATGACCAAATCGACCGGCGGCAGGCTCGCGGTCGAGAGCTGGGCTTCGAAGGCGTTGGCGTCGACCTGCGCAGCGGTCATCGTGCCCGCGGCGACCTTCGCCAACAGGGCCTGGGCGGCGAGCACGATCTCTTCACGGCCTCCGTACGAGAGGGCCAGGGTCAGCACCATGCCGGTGTTCTGCGCGCTGGCGGCGCGAATCTCTTCGAGGGGCTCGCGCACGTAATTGGGCAGCTTGTGCAGCTCACCGATCGCGTTGAGCCGAATCTGGTTCTCGAGAATTTCGCTCCGCTCTTTGAGCAGGTACTCGCGCAGCAGATCCATCAGGCCGGCGACCTCGTCGGGCGGGCGCGACCAGTTCTGTGAGGAAAACGCGTACAGCGTGAGGGCCTGGAGCCCGAGGCGTCGGCAGCACCGAGTGACCTCGCGCACCGAATTCGAGCCTTCGCGGTGGCCTTCGAGGCGGGCCTGGCCACGGGCTTCGGCCCAGCGACCGTTGCCGTCCATGATCAGACCCACGTGACGGGGCAACCCGCGAGCGCGAACCGAGGCTTCGATGACAGACGTAGTTTCCATACTCGACGACCGGCCGCACCCTACCTGAAAGGCGCGACGCGTCGAAGGTGCTTTCGTGAGCGGTCGCGAATGGCGACTCAAGGGTCCCCTCGCGCGCCCAACCCGACTACCATGGCGTGGTCACATGCCCCCCAAAGTCATTGGCCCTTACCGCGTGCTCGAGACCCTCGGCAGCGGCGGCGTGGGCACCGTTTACAGATCAATCGATCGTCGCAGCGGCGAGATGGCCGCGCTCAAGCTGTTGTCGACCGGCCCCGCGCTCGACCCGAAGGCGGCGCGCCGCCTGGCCCGGGAGTTCGAGACCCTGCAGCACCTCTCTCACCCCAACGTGGTGAAGGTCTACGACACTGGCGTCTTTCAAGGCTACCCGTACCTGGCGATGGAGCTGGTCGAGGGCCTCACCCTGCGCCACTACCTCGCGCTGAGCGATGAAGATCTCGAGAGCGATCAGGCGCTCGCGCGGGCGATCTCGGCGCATCGGCAGACCGCCGGTGGCGATGACGATGACAACAGCCAGAGCGACGACGAGCTCGACCCCGACGCGCAGAGCGACATCTTCACCCTCTCGACGTTCTCTGAAGAGAACCCGAGCGAAGAATACTCGGCCTCGGCTGACGATGACGACTTCGAGTCGGGGCCCGAGGCGGTGCGCGGCCTCGCCAACCGAGCCGACGAGCCAGACACCAACCCGAACCTCTCGGGCGAGCTGGTCTTGCCCTTCGACATCGCCGCGACCATCGACCGGCCAATCGGCGTGAAGCTGAGCCCGATCGAGCTGCTGGCGCTCAACCGCCCGGAGCGGGTCGGGCGGCTCAAAGACGCGATGCTGCAGCTGTGCGAAGCACTCGCGTACATTCACCAGCACGGTTTGATTCACCGAGACCTGAAGCCGTCGAACGTGATGGTCGACGAAGATCGCATCGTTCGGTTGATGGATTTCGGGCTCGCCAAGTACCTGGCCGACGATGCCGCGGTGACGGCGGGTGGGCGGCTGGTGGGCACCTTTCGATACATGGCGCCCGAGCAGATTCTGGGCGAGCAGCTCGACGCGCGCACCGACCTCTACTCGTTGGGAGTGATTCTGTACGAGCTGCTCTCGGGGCGGCCACCGTTCGAGGCGAAGACCCCGTACGAGCTGTGGCAGAAGGTGCTCGAGACCGAAGCCCCCTCGGCGTTGAGCGTGAATACCCGCGCTGACCGGGCGATGGCGCGGGTGGCGCACCGGTTGATTCGCAAAGAGCCCGATGATCGCCTGCAGACCGCCGAAGAGGTGTACGAGGCGTTGATCGAGTGAGACACGAACTGCTGGTCGATGCTGAAGCCGATGGCAAACGGGTCGATGTCTTCGTCGGCGAAAAGCTGAGCCTCTCGCGCGCCAAGCTCAAAGCCCTCTTCGAGGCCGAGGCAGTGCGGGTCAACGGTCGCAAGGTGAAGAAGGGCCTCGCTGTCGCCACCGGGCAGCGCGTCGAGCTCGAGGTCGAAGACACGGTCAGCGCCGCCGCGACCGCCGACGCGACCCTTCACGTGAACGTGCTGTGGGAAGACGACGCGTTGGTCTTCGTCGACAAGCCGGCGCACATGCCCTCTCAGCCGCTCAAACCCGGAGAGCTCGGCGCGGTCGCCAACGCCCTGGTCTCGAAATACCCCGGCATCGAGCTGGTCAGCGACGACCCGCGCGAGGCTGGGCTGTGCCACCGGCTCGACGTCGAGACCTCGGGTGTGCTGCTGGCCGCGAAGACCCGGGTTGCTTGGCAGGCGATGCGCGCGCAGTTCTCGAGTGATTCACGAGATCTCGACAAGCGGTACGTGGCGTTGGTCGCCGGGCCTCTGGCCGACGAGGGTGAAATCGATTTGCCGCTGGCGCACCACGGAGACTCGGTTCGACCCGCGGTCACCGGGGTTGATGCCCGTGAGGCCCGCTCCGAGTTCACCGTGCTGGAGCGCGTGGGAGACCTCGCCCTGGTCGAAGTGCGCATCGTCACTGGGGTTTTGCACCAGGTGCGCGCCCACCTCGCCGCGGTTGGAGCCCCGATCGTCGGCGACGAGCTGTACGGCGGCCGTCACCTCGAGGGCCTGGGCCGCTTCTTTCTGCACGCCAAGTCACTCGCGGTCGCGCACCCCGGCACCGGTCTTCGGGTCAAGGTCGAGAGCCCCCTGCCGCACGAGCTGCACGCCGTGCTGACCGAGCTGCATTTCGGCGCGGGCAGTGTCACTCGGTGAGTGCCTCGCGTGTCGAATGAGCGTGCGTGTTTTCATTGCCCTCGCTGTCAGCTTCTTCGCACTGGGGTGCGAACCAGCTCCGCAGCTCTCTGACGCGTCTGCCGCCGCGCTCTACGGCGACATTCGTGCGCTCGACCTGCGAACGGTCGACGAGGTGGTGGCGCTCCTGCCGCGCCAGTATCGAGAACACTACGTGCTGGCCTACGCCGGCCACGCAGCGCAGACGAGCAGCGAGCTGAACCCCCGGGTGCTCGCCTTCGGTCGCGACGCACACCTGGTCATCACGTTCAACGGCGCTTCAGACCAACCGGGCTTCGAAATGCTCGAGTTGGCTGAGTTCAATACCGCGACGGCGCAGTACGAATATTCGTTCATCACGCTCGATGGGCATGGCGCGGCTTCGAGGTCTGAAGTGAACCCCGCTCGATGTCTGGCCTGCCACGGCGAAAAACCCCGCACGCTCTTCAACGACTACCCTTCGTGGCCAGGGTTCTACGGGAGCAACGGCGACGGCCTCGTCTTGGGCTCCGACGAGCAAGTGGCCTTCAGTCGCTACCTCGACCGCGCTCCCTTTCACCCGCGATACTCGAAGCTGAGCCGCGAGTTCATCTCGAAAAACGCAAATGGTGAGCCCGAGGTGGGTGTCTTTCACCACCCGAATAACGTGTACGGCAAGCTGCTCGCGCGAAGGCAGGCGACGCGGTTGGCGCAAGACCTGCTGTCGCAAGCTGACGTTCGCCCCAAGCTGCTGTCGTACCTCGCGTGGAACTTTCACGTTCAGCAAGGCCAGTGCGAGCACTGGAGCCCGGAGGTCGAGACCGCGGTGTTCGTGCCGATGACGCGCTTTGCCCGTGAGCGAACCGCCGCCCGCTACCCGAAGCGCTCGTTCTGGTGGGCGGCCCAGAGCGCGGCAGACGTGGAGCAGCCCCTGGAGCGCTTCGTGCTCAGCCTCGGGTCGCGTGAAGTCTTCACCGAGCGAATGGCTCCCGTGCAGCAAGTCTCTGCTGAGGTCGGGCCCGACGCCCGTATTGGGTACAACGACGGTCTCGATGAGATCTCGGCGCTGGTGGCGAGCGCGCTGGTTGAGCGGCTCCCCGAGGCGCAGGCGTTCTTCGTCAAGGTCAGCTCTGCTCAGCTTGCGAGCGAGAAGGGGTTCGCCTCCCGCTATGCCGATGGCTCTTCTGAGATCTTCGACTCGGTCTTGCCCCGGTGGCGTTTGAACCGCACGGGGTGCGACGCCCTCGCGGCAGCCGCAGCGGCAGAGTGGTGAGCAAAGCGCTCAGCTGCGAACGTCTTCGATGAGCTCTTCGCCGGGGCCTACGGCCACCGCCACCGGCGCTTTGGCCTTCACCGCGGCTTCGAGCTGCGCATAGAGCGCGCGAAACCGTGGGTCTGCGCGGTTCAAGTAGAGAATCGTCTGCCGCTTCATCAAGTCGACGGCGAGGCGCTCTCCGGGGTCTGAGAGCGAACCGACCGCCCGTACCTGGTCGGTGTCGGCGGGCCACGCGGCGACGACCTTGGCGTCTTCGAAGCGCACGCCCATCACCCAGCCGCGCAGAAACCCCATTTCGAGCGTCGTCCAGTCTTTGCGGCGCTCGACGGTCAGCTCACCTTGCGTGTCGGTCTTCACGACCCCCGCAGGCTCACCTGACCCATGAGCCATGGCGAGCACTTTGACCACGCGAACGACGGGCACTGTTCGACTCCTTGACCCAGGCTTCGTGACGACGTTCGAAGATAACCGCCCCACGCTCCTTGCCATGGCAAAAGGCGACTGCTCAATTCAAGCGCATGATCATTCACCTCGACATGGACGCCTTCTACGCGTCGGTCGAGCAGCGAGACAACCCTGCCCTTGCTGGCAAACCGGTGATCGTCGGAGGCCACCCGACGCGTGGAGTCGTGTTGGCGGCCTCGTACGAGGTGCGGCCCTTCGGCGTTCGCAGCGCGATACCGATGCATCAGGCGATGCGCCTGGCCCCTCACGCCATCGTCGTCGCGCCGCGCTTTCATGCGTACGTCGAGGCCAGCGAACAGGTCTTTCGAATCTTCGAGCAATACACCCCTTTGATTGAGCCTCTCTCGCTCGACGAAGCGTTTCTCGATGTCACCGCCTCACAGGCGCTCTTTGGCACCGCGATGAACATTGCGACCGAGCTGCGGCGGCGCATTCGTGAAGAGACCGGGCTGCCCTGCTCGGCCGGCATCGCCGAGACCAAGTTCGTCGCGAAGATCGCCTCTGACTTTGGCAAGCCGAACGGTCAACACGAAGTAGCCGTGGGCACTTCGCGGGCCTTTCTGGCGCCGCTGCCGGTGTCTCGGCTGTGGGGCGTGGGGCCGAAGACCGACGAGGTGCTGCGCCGGGCCGGCCTGCTGACGATTGGAGACGTCGCTTCGCACGACGTCGGCTGGCTGACCGCTCGGCTCGGCTCACTCGGCCATCACCTCTGGGAGCTGAGCCAGGCCATCGACACCCGAGTCGTCGTGCCCGACCGCGACGCGAAGAGCATCGGCGCGCAAGACACCTTCGAAGAAGATCTGCGCGGTGCTGAAGCGTTGACCAAGCACGTGCATTCGCAAGCCCTGCGGGTCGGCCGGCGGCTGCGGCGTTCGGGGCTCAAGACGCGCGCGGTGCAGCTGACGGTGAAGTTCGCTGACTTCACCCAGGTGACTCGGCGGCACACACTCGACGAGCGCACCGACGACGGGCAGACCCTGTACCGCGAGGCGATGAAGCTGCTCGAGACCCGCGTCGACCTCGGGCGAAAAATTCGGCTGACCGGCGTGTCGGCGAATGACCTGTCAGCGGGTGACGCGCAGCTCGGTCTCTTCGCCGAGGCCGGGCCGAAAAAGAACGACAAGCTCAACGCCGCCCTCGACAAAATCGCGAGCAAGTACGGCACCAAAGCCGTGGTCACGGCTGATCTGGTGACCGAGGCGACCGAAGACGAGGCGCCGCGAGACGGGTGGTACCGCGAAGACAAACCGACCGCCGCGACACCCAAGGGGCTCAGCGTCGAGCGAGACCCCGACGAAAACTAAAAAGGGGACAGGCTACTTTTCCCTACGAAAAAACCAGCCTGTCCCCTTTTGCTGCGGGGGCCCAGAGCGACTCAACCCGGTAGCTCGGTACGGCACGCAACACATCGGTCGACGACGGCACCACGCTGAAGGCGACCTTGCGGCCACGGGCTCCCATCGAGAGCGCGCTGAAGAGTGAGATCAGCTCGGTGAGCAGCGGCACCTTCAGCGACTGCGCACGCCGGCGTCGCACCCGAGCGCCCCGCGGGCCGGTGGCGACGACTCTCCACAGGGAGGTGTGGGTGCCATGCGCCCGCGCCGCTGCCACGCACCGCAGCGTCACCTTCGCCACTTCACCGGGGCCAAGCTGCGTGACCACCCCGCTCGGCACCAGAATCGCGCGATTTGCTTCGTGCACATGCCCTTCAGGCACCAGGTCGAGGTGCACTGAGCGCGGAGCGTCAACGCAGTTTTGAAGCAGCATCTCAACGTCGACCGCCTCGGCTCCGGTGATGACCGCCGTGGCCGCGGCGGTGAACTGCACCCCGTGCACCTCATGAATCGCCGCGAGGTCGGTGCGCTCGAGCAAAATGTCGGGCCAGCGGCTGGTCGAGCGCTGATTCCACATGCGAAAGGCGATGCTGGCGACCCAGAACACCGCGCCGACGCCGGCGACCGTGAAGGCGAGCGCGCTCGGGTGTCGCAACCCAACCACCGCTGCGAAGGCGGCCGTCGAAGCGCCTATCCACGCGAGGTACTGGGTGGTCTCGAAGAGGTCGCGCTGCGCTTCGTACAACAGCCCTGCCACGATCACGCCGAGGCTGAGCCAAAGCACGATGGCACCCACCGAGCCGGGAGGTTGCGAATACCCAGCGTCAGAGAGCCCGATGGCCGATAACGCACACGTGGCCAGCGAGATGGCCCACCAGGCCAGGCTCGAAATGAAGCGCGAGGGCGGTTCAGGCGTCGACACGAGCGCATTGATAACAAACTGGCCTGCTGGGGGCCTCAAAAGGTCGTCTAGGGCACGAAGCCCAGCGTGCCCTCCTGCTGGTACCCGAAGCTGACGCATTCGCTGGCGGTGACGGTCTCGAGGTGACCGATGAGCGGGTTGAAGCACCGCAGCAAGGCCCGAGTCGCGCCTGCTGTCGGTTGATCTTCGACGAAGCCCATCGGGCCTTCGGCGACCTGGCCTTCACAGCGCGAGTCCATCGAGGTGAAGTGGTCTCCATTGCCGGCGACAAAGCACCGGTAGAGGGGGTGCCGAGACGCGGCGTTCGACGTGAAGATGTCGAACAAAATGCCGTCTAAGACCCACACGCCACTCCCCTCGGTGCTCAGGCCTGATTCGAAGTGCATGCCGTTGGCGGTGTTGAAAAAACGATACATCGGCGCGAGGCCGGCCGCGGGTGACTCTGAGCCTGAGACCGGGCCGCTCCCAGGGTGAAACAGCCGATGGAGGGCCACCATCGAGGTTTTGACCTGTTCGAGGTTGCCGACGACGACGTAGGTGCGGAAGTTGTAGTTGCCCGGTGGGGTGTCATCGCGGCGAAAAACGGCGTTCCACTTCATCGTGTCACCCGGGAAGGCGAATCGGCCGTAGCCCAGGTTGCCCTGCGGCAAATCAGGCGAGTAGATGCCCATCGCGTGGGTCTGCTGGGGTGTCGACAAGATGACGGGCTGGGTCTGCTCGCCGGGCTCTTTGCTCAGCGTTTGAATGGCGTTTCGTTCAGGGTCGAATGCCCAAAACGAAGTGAAGTCGGCGGTCATGTAGCCCGTCAGCACTTCGAACACGGCGCTGGAGTGAGGCTCGGCGGTCTGGAACGTGACGAGATATTCGATGACATTCTCGAGGCCTGAGTAGCCGATCGTGACCTGCTTGCTGATCAAGTCGTTCGAGAGGTCTGCCGTGTTCTGCGCGTGCACCTGCCCGCCCGGCCCGCCGCAGCCGCTCGGGTAGGGGTCTCCCGCCGGAGTCCAGAAGGCCATTCGCACGGTGGTCGACAGCTGATTGCCTGAGGCACGAATGCCGAGCAACTGACTGGTCGAGGTCGAAAGGTCTCGCCTCGAGCCCGCCTCAGTCGGGTTCAGGCACTCGCCGTAGCCGTCGTAGGCCGAGGCCGACTGCAGCTCACGGCCGTGATCGAGGTCATTGATGAAGTCTTGCCCGCGCCACTGAAGAGACGAGATGGCGCCGGCGGTGCGCAGGCTCGTCGCGATCACCAGCGGCGAGCCGAAGACGTCAGCGCTGATCTGGTAGGTCTGCACGGCCGAGACGGCCGAGAGCGTCTTCGGCACTCTGGCAAAGGCCGATGATGCCTCTTCGGCCGCGGTGCGACTGACGGTGCCGGTTTGGGCGTCGCACCCAAGCATCGAGAGGGCCATCAGGGAGATCACGGCCTGAACCGGGGTACCGGAGAGCAAGGTCTTCATTTTGGGCGGTCGAGTCTCGAGTGAAGAGGAGCCTTCACTCTCTTAGACACCTCTGCGAGACCACCGTCCCGTCTCCGGGGCACCAGCAGGTTCGATTTACGACTGGTGCTTGCGAAACCACTCGATGGTGCTGGCCAAACCACGCTCCACGTCCCACTGGGGGACCCAGCGCAACGACTTGGTCGCCTTGCCATTCGCCAACACGCTGCGCCGCTGTTCGCCGACCTTGCCCTCGGCGTAGGTCGCCGGGCGGTCGATGCCCGAGGCCTTGGCCAGCTCTTTGTACAACTTGTTCAAGTCGGTCTCGACGCCGGTCGAGATGTTCACGCCGCCGCACAGCTCGCAGGTCAACGCCGCGACGTTCGCGTTCACGACGTCGTACACGAAGACGAAGTCACGGGTCTGCCCGCCATCACCGTAAATGGTGCAGCCTTTGCCGCCCAGCAGCCGGTCGGTGAAGATCGCCACCACGCCTGCTTCACCGTGCGGGTTCTGCCGGGGCCCGTAGACGTTCGCGTACCGCAACGCCACGTAGTGCACCCCGTACATCGCCCTGTAGGCCGCCAGGTAGATCTCGACCGTGGCCTTCGAGACGCCATAGGGAGAAACCGGAGCGACGGGCTCGGTCTCAGGCGTGGGCACGATCTGGCTGTCTCCGTACATCGAGCCGCCCGACGCCGCGTAGATGACTCGCTTGAGCGCCCCGCCCCGGCGCGCCGCTTCGAGGGCGTTGAGGGCTCCGCCGATGTTCACGTCGGCGTCGAGGCCAGGCTCGGTCACCGAGCGGCGAACGTCGATCTGTGCGGCGTGAAGATTGAGCACCTCGGGCTTGAACGCTTCGATCGCTTTGGCGGCTTCAGGCGAGCGCACGTCGGCGTGCACGAAGGTCGCCTTCGACGGTATCTGCGCCTTCACGCCCGACGAGAGGTCGTCGATGACCAGCACCTCGTGGCCACCCTCGACGTACGCCTCGGCGACGTTCGAGCCGATGAACCCCGCTCCTCCGGTGACCGCGATCTTCATTGGAGGCCTCTGAGAACGGGGCCGACGGTCTCGTTGAGGCCCTGAGCAATGGTGTGCGTCGGCGCGTAGCCCAGTTGGGCCTTGGCGCGCTCGATGTTGGCCTGCGAATCACGAATGTCGCCGGGGCGCTCGGGGAGGTGGCGTGGCGGCAGGCCGCTGAGCTCTTTGCGGTTCAAGGCCAGCGCTGCCCGGTCGCGAATCAGCAGGTACAAGTCGTTCAGACTGGTGCGATCTCCGACGGCGACGTTGTAGACGGTGTCGCTCACATTCGAACCTTGGGCCATGGCGGCACGCAGATTGGCCTGAACTGCGTTCGCGACGAAGCAAAAATCTCGGCTGGTCTGCCCGTCGCCGTGAATCTCACAGCTTTCGCCCTTGGCCAGCGCCGCCAACCACCGGGGGATCACGGCCGCATACGCGCCATTGGGGTCTTGGCGGGGGCCGAACACATTGAAATAGCGCAAGCCAACCGTCTGCAACCCATAGGTGCGCTCGAACACGCCCGCGTAGACCTCGTTGATGTGTTTCGTCGCGGCGTAGGGCGAGAGCACTCGGCCGGTCTGCGACTCGACCTTGGGCAGCACGGGGTGGTCTCCGTACACCGAGCTCGATGAGGCGTAGACGAAGCGGGCGACCTTGGCATCACGCGCGGCCACCAGCATGTTGATGAAGCCGTCGACGTTGGCCCGGTGGGTCGCCAGCGGGTCTTTGATGCTGCGGGGCACCGAGCCGAGCGCCGCCTGGTGCAGCACGTATTTCACCGAGGTGCAGGCCCGGGCGCAGGTCGCGAGGTTGGTGATGTCGCCTTCGATGAAGGTGAAGCGCTCGGCGCCGCCGGTGCTCTTGATCACCGCGTCGATGTTCGCCCGGTGCCCGGTAGCGAAGTTATCGAGCGCCACCACCGTCTGCCCCGCGGTGAGCAACCGCTCGACCAGGTGCGAGCCGATGAACCCGGCGGCTCCAGTGACGAGCCAGGTCGCCTGCTCTTCGGCCAATCGCGACTCGAGGCTCCACATCACAGGCACCAGTAAGCGACGCCCGTACCGGCAGGCAGGGTATTGGGGTTCAGCGCGCTCTTCACGTCGACCAGCACCCCACCCGGTCGAATTCGCGCGACCAATTGGGCGATCGGCATCTCGAGGTACTGCTTGTGCGAGACCGCCAGAATCAGCGCGTCGAGGTTGGTCATCTCATCGAGCGAGCTGACCGAGAGCCCGTACTCGTGCTTGGTCTCAGCGGGGTCGGCATACGGGTCATGCAGCTTGGCGTCGATGCCGAACTCTTTGAGCTCGGTGAGAATGTCGGGCACCTTGCTGTTGCGAATGTCTGACACGTCTTCTTTGAAGGTCAGGCCCAGCACGCCGACCCTGGCGTTCTTGACCTGCAGGTTCTGGTTCACCAGCAGCTTCACCGTGCGCTGGGCGATGTACGGCCCGACCTGGTTGTTGATGCGGCGGCCGGCCAAGATGACCTGAGGCTGGTAGCCGAGCTCTTCGGCCTTGGTGGTGAGGTAATACGGGTCGACGCCGATGCAGTGACCGCCGACCAGGCCGGGCGTGAACTTCAAGAAGTTCCACTTCGTGCCGGCGGCGGCGAGCACGTCGCGGGTGCGAATGCCCATGCGGTCGAAGATCAACGCCAGCTCGTTCATCAACGCGATGTTCAAGTCTCGCTGGGTGTTCTCGATGACCTTGGCGGCTTCGGCGACCTTGATGCTGGCGGCGCGAAAAATGCCGGCGTCGATGATCGCTCCGTAGGTCTGGGCGATGCGCTCGAGGCTGGCCTCGTCTTCACCTGAGACCACCTTGGTGATGCGCTCGAGGGTGTGCAGCTTGTCGCCCGGGTTGATGCGCTCGGGCGAGTAGCCCAGCTTGAAGTCGACGTGCTGCTTGAGCCCCGAGCCCTTGGCGAGAATCGGGCCGCAGATCTCTTCGGTGACGCCGGGGTAGACGGTCGATTCGTAGACGACGACGTCGCCCTTCTTGAGCACCTTGGCGACGGTCTCGCTGGCCTTGATCACCGGCGTCAAATCAGGGCGGTTGTTCTTGTCGACCGGCGTCGGCACCGCCACCACGAAGAAAGTGCACGCCTTGAGGGCCTCGGGCTCCCAGGTCATGTGGAGCGACGATGCTTTCAGAATCTCAGCAGAGACCTCGCCGGTCTGATCATTACCGCTGCGAAGCGCGGTCACCTTGGGTTGGTTGATGTCGAAGCCGACCGACCCGGGAAACTTTCGCGCGAACGCGAGCGCGACCGGCAAACCGACGTAGCCAAGACCAATGACAGCGATGCGTTCACTCACGGAGACGGCTCCTGCAGGAGATGCTGCGCGTGTAGCAAAAAAAGACGCGCAGCGTCATGGCGAATCAGTGATCGCCAGCAGCCCCGAGATTCACCTGCAGATCGGCCTTCAGCCCCTCTTGATGTACCCGAGCGGAGGCCGCGTGTTGAGCCCTTTGCCCGCGGGGTCGATGCCGCTGAGCGAGAGCGCCGTCGAATAGACGTGCCCTGCGTCGGTGATCGCCGCGTTCGAGCTGGGAGTGCCCACCTTCAAGCCAGTCACCGGGTCATACGCGGGGTCGAGCGTGCCATCGGGCATCAGGGGTATGCCTTCGAGCGTGCTGGTGCCGACGCGCCCGTATTGGGTGTTGCCCTTCACGGTGCCGCCCATGAAGACGACCGAGTTCACGTGCCAGTGCTGGCAGCAGTCTTGATCGAGAATCTTGCCGTACTTGACGTCGTCGGGGTCGGCGGTGGCGAGCAAGGAGGCCACGTCGCCCTGAATGGTGCGGCCCATCTCCGAGACGAGCACGATGGTCGTGTAATCCCAATACGTTTTGCCGCTGGTGCCGTACTGGGTGGTCTTGAGCTTCTTGACCAGCGTTTTGAGCGGAGACCACAGGTTGGTGGCGAGGTTGTTCTTCTGATCAGTCTGCCCGTCACCTTGCATGATCGAGCGGCGCTCCCGATGGGTGTCGAAGCCGCGAATCTCGCGATTCTCGATCCAAAAGCCGATCGACAGGCCTTTGGTCATCAGCTCGTAGGTCATCATCGCCTGCACGTTGGTGTTGGGCGTGTCTTTCGAGCGGGCCGGGTTGCCGTTGATCGACGCCGAGCTGGTCACCTCATCGCCGGGTTTGACGTCGAATTGGGCGCGCAAGGTGGGGTCGGTGAAGAGCGTGCTGGGGTTGACGGTGACGCCTGTGCCGCCGGTGAGCTGCTTGTAGACCTTCACCGCCGAGTCGAACGCCCGAATGGTCTCGCCCTGCTTGCCGGCGAGAAAATTCGAGTTGAGGTTGTCGACGAAGCTGCGAATTCGCTCGTTGCGCGCGCCGGCGGTCACCGTGGCCAGCGAGGCCAGGCGGGCCCGCATGTCGGTCGGCGTGCGGCCATACACGGTGTGCGCATACGCGGGGCCCAACTTCTCGTAGTAGCCGGTGCCCTCGGGGTAGTTCGACTCTTCGAGCTCTCCGTCAGAGAGAAACCGGTGCCAGCTCACATGCGCGATGGGAAACGCGGAGCCATATTGCTCGGCGAAGGCCTGCAGCACGGTTCGTTCGGTGGGTTTTCGAGCAGCGGTCATCGCCGCGTAGCTCTGGTACTTGCCGTAGTGGTAGTCCCACCGGCCGCCCGAGTGAAAGGTGTTGCCCGCGTGTGAGCTGACGATGGCCATGTCAGGCAGCAGCTCGGTCGCGTCATCGCCCAGGTACCCATACGTCAACGGCCCCTGCGTTCTCGGAGCGGCTGCGCTGCGCAGCGCCGGCCCGTACCCTTTGGGCCGATAGAATTGTGATGACCACGACGGCGAAGGGTTCAACGTGTTCGCGGGTATGGTGAGCGCCGCGTGGTTCGGCGTGTCGAGGGGGCTGAAGAGCGAGTAGCTGTCCCACCCTCCCTCTTGAAACCAGTAGATCAAGAAGTGTGGCACGCCAGTGACCGCCGCCTGTGCCGCCGCTTCGGCGAAGCCCAGTGACTTCGAAGTGCCTGGCACGCCATAGCGCTGAAAGTAGCCGAGCCAGTCGAGCATGCTGATCGCACCGCCGGCGGCCGAACCGGCGAGAAAGCTTCTTCGCTTCATTGCGCTTTCCTCTGAAAGGTCTCTGAGAGCGCGACCGTCTTGATGATCGCCTTCAAGTCACCGTGGCCGGTGACCGTCGTGTCCCACAGCTTCTTGTACAAGCCGCGCTCGTCTTCGGCGTGCCGCAGATCTCGGCCCATCAGCAGCTTGAATTGCGCGTTGAGCATGCGGCGAATGAAGGCCTCTTTGTTGACCGCCTTGGTCGAGAACGACTCCATGCCGCGGCCTTTGTACGGGTAGGTCGGCACGAGCTCGCGATCGCTGTCGTCAATCGCAGCGCCCCGCGCGTCAACCTCTCGGTAGGTGCCATCGTCGGCCCACTTGCTGCGTTGATAGGCGAGCGGCGTGAGCATTTGGTGGCACGAGAAACAGATGCTGGTCGGGTCGACGGTCGAGGCCGCGGTGGCCGTGCCGCGCTTGTCGAACACCTCGGGAGGCACCTCGAAGATGCTGCCCATGAACGCGCTCATCACCCGCGCCGGGTAATTGAAGTGCGGCAGGCCGGGTTTGCTGGCGAGGTAGCCTTTCATCGTGAGCACGCCGGTGTGGCCGTGCTCGGCGGGTCGCGGCTGCTTCTGGTACCGCTCGTCGATGGTGTAGTCGGCGGTCAGAATTTCAGAGAACGGGCGGCCATTCATGGCGATCCACGTCCACAACCGGGCGGGCTCGTCTGAGACCGGAGTGCCCTGCGTCTCGATTCGCAGCTGAATGCGCCCGAAGTAGTACGTCTGAAACTCGGGGCTCGCGAGCAGCGAGTCGATGACCGGGCCCAGGCCCGCCTTGGTCAACGCATCGAGCTCAGCGGTCTTCGGAGGCCTCCCCACCAGGCTCTGGGTGAGCGACACCAGCAAGGCCCGGTCTTTCTCTGCCCCCGTGGCGGTGTCGGCGCTCGGCGGCAAAGTGAACAAGAAGTCGGGGTGGTGCACGAGCGCTTCGCAGACCCCTGCCCACGCGTCGGTGAGCGTGCCGAGGCCGGTGAGATCTTTGAGCAACGCGTAGGTGGTGGTCGCGTCGGTCGCGTTCGCCGGGCGAAAGAGCATGCGCTGGTAGAGCGTGTCGATGGTCGCCTTCGCGGCGGTCTCTCGAGCGGTACCCGTGGCGGTGCCAATCGGGCCGATGACCTTGAAGTTGTCGAACCAAATGTTGCGATCGCCATCGGTCGGCGACGAGGCATCGTTCACGAAGGAGACCGCGACCGTGGTCAACCCGGCCGTCGGTACGGTGAAGGTCAGCGTCTTGTCTTCGTAGGCAGCGGCGTTCGTGAAGTCGACGGTCTGGGCTGGAACGCCTCCGACCACCACCGAGACCGTCGGGTTGCCCGCCAGGTTTGGGTCTGCCTTTGCTCGCACGACGACCTGGTAGGTGCCCGGCGCGGCGATGATCAAATCGGTGCTGAGTGCGCAGTTGGTGTAGCAAAAGAACCCCGCGGGGTTGGTGCTGAGCGACCCGACACTGCCCGTTGGCGCCACGTTCTCGGCCTCGACGGTCTGGGTGCTCGCGGGGGGCGTGTCGATGATCGCCGCGGTCAGGTTGAGGCCCGCGAACGGCCCGGTGAGGCCCTTGCTGGCCACGCCGCAGACATCGGGCGCCAAGACATCGAGCCCCAATAAGAATTCGGGCGTCGCGGCGCGGGCCTCGACGAAGTTGGTCTTGAAGTTCACACCACCGAAGAGGCCGATGTTCTTGTCCCACTGGTCGACTCCGCCGCGCTGCCAGTCGTCTGCGAAGACCGCCTTCACTTTGCCCTTCACCTGCACGAAGTTGATGAAGGTGTTGTCGTAGTCGGTGCTCTTGACCCCGGTGTACGGCGTGAGCAGCTCGGGAGGGAATTGTTCGTCGGCCAGCGTGCCGCCGCTCTGCTCGTACGCGCGCACCATGCACGCGATCTTGCCGACCTCTTGCACCTGCTTCACCGACCACGGCGTCAGGCCCTTGGGCATCGCCGCCGCCGCATCGTTTGACGCGAGGCGCGAGATGAGCGAGCCCGGTGCGTCGCCGAAGTAGCCGGCCGCGCGGGCCTTGTAGAACGTGTCGACGCCGCTCGAGGTCACGGTGAACAAGCGCTTGTTGTCGACCGCATGGCACGAGATGCAACCGCTCGCCGCGTCGAGCATGTCGGGGTGAACAGCCCTCGCGAACTCGTTGGCGATCTCGTCGATCTTCACGCCCGGGTACAGCGAGACGTCGCAGCTCACGTCGATGGGCCCGCGCGCTCCGAGGGGAGGCGCGTTCGATGCCAGGGTGATCAACCCCTCACACCCTGCCGTCATCACAAGCAGTGCGATCGCGACTCC
>JANLPS010000467.1:0-15947 GCA_031367385.1 Archangium sp.
CGCATGGCCGCAACAACCGCCTCGATGGCCCCGAGGGCGTTGCCGAGCTGTTGACGGTGTTGGCTGACGGCGATCAGAAGACCCACGGCGCCGTGTGGAACAACCTGCTCTTCGCGAAACCGGGAGAGACGGTGTGGCAGATCATGGAGCGAGACCGCCAGGTGAGCGATGCCGCTGCGAGACATTCTGCGCTCCTCGACACGCTCGCCTCGATGCTGGCCGAGCTCAGCCAGAAGACCCGCCCTCCCGAGGTCAAAGTGCGTTCGCGCGGTGAAAAAGCGCTGGTGACCGCGGTGAAGGCGAGTGACGCCAGCCCCGTGTTCGCCGCTGTCGAGATCGCGAAAACGCCCGTCGAGGCCGAGACACTCGCGCGCTGGGCCAAGAACGCTCCCGAAGCACTCGGAGGGCCGCAGACACAAAGGGCGCTCGAGGTGATGCGTCGAAACTTCGCCATGATGGCCGCTCGAACGAACCGCACCGACCTCTGGTCAGAGCAGATGCTCGACCGCGAGTTGGGGCCGAATGCCAAGGGCTGAAGTCAGGCGTTTCGGCCGACCGCCTGCGCGATCGACGTGAGGCCCGCCTGGGTCACTCGCTCGCTGAGCTCCTCGCACAACGAGGCCGGCAGCCCAGGCCCCCTGTAGATGAAGCCTGAGTAAATTTGCACCAGTGCCGCGCCCGCGCTGATTTTTTCCCACGCATCGTCGGCGGTGAAGATGCCCCCCACGCCGATGATCGGCAGCGCGCCTTTGCCGTGCGCGAAGGCCCTGCGAACCACTTCAGTCGAGCGTTGGCGCAGGGGTTTCCCAGAGAGCCCGCCGACCTCGCCGGCCAGCGGGTGGGTAATTGACCGGGCGATGGTGGTGTTGGTGCAGATTACTCCGTCGACTCCGCAGGCGCGAGCCACGTCGACGACGGTATCAATCGCTTCGTCAGCGAGATCAGGCGCAATTTTCAAGAACAGCGGTTTGCCGGTGACCGTTTCTCTCACCGCGCGCAGCAGGCCTTCGAGCGCCTCGGGCTCTTGCAGTTGCCTCAGGCCCGGCGTGTTCGGCGAGCTCAAGTTCACGACCACGTAGTCGCCGAGCGGGCCCAGCACCTTCGCGCAAGCGACATAGTCAGACGCGGCGTTCTCGAGCGGCGTGTCTTTGTTCTTGCCCAGGTTCACGCCGACCGGGCCGGGGCGCCACGACACGGCCTTGAGTCGCTGAGCGACGACCTCGGCACCGTGGTTGTTGAAGCCGAGCCTGTTGATCAGCGCCTCGTGCTCGGGCAATCGAAACAGCCGCGGCTTGGGGTTGCCCGGCTGAGGCCGGGGGGTGACGGTGCCGATCTCCACGAAGCCGAACCCGAGCCCGAAGAGCCCCGCGACCGCCTCGGCGTTCTTGTCGAGCCCCGCAGCCAGGCCGACGGGGCTCTCGAAGTCGAGCCCTGCGACGCGAGTGGCGAGCAGCGGGTTGGCAGCGGGTCGGAGCGACCGCGCGAAGGGCCCCATCGCCTTCAGCGCGGCGATGCCCAGGTGGTGTGCCCGCTCAGGGTCGAGCGCGAAGAGCAGCGATTTCGCCAGCTGGTACACGCGCTCAGCTCTTGGGAATGAACGAGTATTCGCGCGCCCAGGCCAGCGTCTGGTCGACCTGTTCGACCGTCAAGATGCGGTTCTTCTCGACCAGGTCGATCTCTTTCTGCATGTCGGTGTTGAGCAGATACGGGCCGTCGGTGTTGAAGGTGATTTTGACGCCACGGTCCCAAAACGTGCGAACGATGTGCTCGAACTCTTTGACGCCTTCGACTGCGTTGGTCTGAAGGTTCGAAGACGGGCAGAGCTCGAGCACGACATCGCGCTCTTTGAGCAACTTCATCGCGCTCTCGTCATACGCAGCGCGAATGCCGTGACCGATTCGGTTGGGCTTGAGCCGCTCGACGACGGCGATCACGCCCTCGGCGCCGGTGCCCTTGGTCTCGCCAGTATGAACGGTGGTCTTGAGGCCGCTCTTGCGCGCGTGCTCGAAGAGATCTTCGTACTTGGCGACCACTTCGGGCTTGAGCTCGAGCGCGTTCGACTCGGTGCCGGCGAGGTCGATGCCGAGCACTCCGCGGCTTCGGTACTTGATGGCCTTTTCGACGATCACCGAGTTGAGCGCGTGATCGAACTCGCGCGCCAGGCAGAAGATGAGGCAGGCCTTCACGCCGTACTCGAGCTGCGCTTTGTCCATACCGCGCAGGGCCGCGTGAATGATGTGGTCGAGGTCGAGCGCCGAGGCCAGGTTGCGCTTGGCGGGGTTGAAGCGAAGCTCGATCTGGGTCACCCGCGAGCTGCGATATTCTTTGCCGATGATCTCGTAGATCGCGCGCTCAATCGCGTGCGGAGAGCTCTGAATCTTCTCCGTCCACGTGTGCATGATCTTCAGGTAGTCGTCGAGACCGGTGACCTTGTCGGGCGACGCGGTGATCAGGTCGACGAACTCGAAGTAATTTTTGACCGGGAGCTTGAAGCCCTGCTGATGCGCGATGGACCAGAGAATATGCGGGGCGACAGCGCCGCCGACATGAATGTGGAGATCGATGAGGTCGCGAGCCATGGCCATCTCTGCCACAGATCTTCGCGTTTTAGAACCCGCGAATTCGCTTCAGCGCCTCGTACGCTTGCTGAACCTGACGAAAGCGCTCCGCCGCCGCGGGAGTGGCCACCCGGTCGGGGTGATTCTCTGCGGCGAGCCGTCGGTACGCGCTGCGAACCTCGTCATCGGTCGCGGTCGCAGGCACGCCCAGGGTGACGTAGTGCTCGGCGCCGGTGCCGAGAAATTGCTGGGCGATCTCCCTGCGCTGTTGTTCGTTGAGCTCGAAAGCGTCGACGATTCGCTTGAGTGCGTTGGTCTCTGAGTTGGTGAGCGGGCCGTCGACCAGCGCGAGCTCGTACATCCACCGCGCGACCTGCTGCCGCTTCGAAGCATCGGTCTGTTGTCGCGCCGGGGGGATGACCAGGTCGAGGTCGCGGGGCGCGTGCCGCAGCTGGGCCTTGAGCGCGACCCGCACGGCCTCAATCGCCGTCGAGTCGAGCTTGCTGTGCTGTTCGAAGAACTCACGAATGACGCGTACTTCGAGGCGCGAGACCATGCCGTCGATGCGCGCGAGCTCGATGAAGAGCGGGCACATCGCGTCGATCAACGCGTGCGGCACGGCGACCACGGGCGACGGGGCAGGGCGCTGCTGCCTCGGCCAATCGGCCAGGGCCACTCGGGGCTGCTCGGGGTCTTGGTCGAGCAAGAAGTGACCCGCGGCGGCGCCGAGCAACGCCAGGGTCACCGCCAACGGCGCAGACCAGGCCAGGAGCATGCCGAGGGAGCCCCCAACCATCGCTCCGATGATCTTGCCGTACATGGCTCGATCGCCTACCACAGCAGGTTTCATGGCTCAGTTGATTGATGGAAAAGTGCTCGCCGCCAAGGTTCGCGAAGAGCTCAAGGGTGATACCGCCGAGATCGTTCGCCGCTATGGCCGCGCGCCTGGCATCGCCGTGGTTCGGGTGGGCGAAGACCCGGCTTCGAAGGTCTACGTCACCTCGAAAGAGAAGACCGCGCTCGACCTGGGGTTCGGCTCGTGGCACCACCACTTCGAGACCAGCATCACCGAGCAGGAGCTCTTGGCGGTCGTGAAGAGGCTCAACGCCGACCCGATGGTCGACGGCATTCTGGTGCAGCTGCCCCTGCCGAAGCACATCAACAGCACGCTGGTGCTCGAGAGCATCGACCCCGCCAAAGACGTCGACGGCTTTCACGCGATCAACGCGGGCCACCTGTTTCAGGGCCGGCCCGGGCTGGTGCCATGCACTCCGGCGGGCGTGATGCGCATGCTCCAAGACATTGCCTACGACGTGACCGGCAAGAACTGCGTCGTCATCGGCCGGAGCACGATCGTCGGTCGCCCGATGTCGATGCTGCTGCTCAACGCCAGCGCCACCGTGACCATCTGCCACTTGAAGAGCGACGTGGCCGCCGAAGTGAAGCGCGCCGACGTGGTGATCGCCGCCGTCGGGGTCGCCAAGCTCGTCAAAGGCGAGTGGGTCAAACCCGGCGCGATCGTCATCGACGTCGGCATGAACCGCACGCCCGAGGGCAAGCTCTGCGGCGATGTCGACTTCGAATCGGCCAAAGAACGCGCCGCCTACATCACTCCCGTTCCCGGTGGCGTGGGCCCGATGACCATCGCGATGTTGATGAGCAACACGGTCAAGGCCGCGAAAGCGCGTCTCTCCAAGTGAAGTGATGTCTGCCTTGATGGAGACAAACCAAGGCAAATAGCGCACATAGTTCGATTTTCTCTTTGTATTTACGCGTTATTCCCGAATAGTATCAAAAACGGGGCAATACTACTCAGTCGCCTCCCAATGGCGATCGTTCGAGAAAAAGAAGCCCCCTCCGGAGTGATGAAGTCGCTTCGCGCTGACTGGCGCGCCATGGCGGGGGCGTTCTTGAGCGAGTGGGGAGACGTCTTTCGCAGCCGGGCGCTGCCCTCTGACGTGCTGGCAGGGCTGACGGTCGCGGCGGTTGCGTTGCCCTTGAACCTGGCGTTGGCGGTGGCGAGCGGAGTGCCTCCGGCGGCCGGGTTGGTGGCGGGGGCCGTCGGCGGGCTCATCGCCGCGTCATTCGGTGGCGCCTCGTTGCAGGTGACTGGCCCGGCGGCGGCGTTGTCGGTGATGGTCTTGGCGGTCGCTGAGCGTTTCGGCGTGGTGGGCGTCGCCGCGGCGGCGCTGATGGTCGGGGTGATTCAGCTGGTCATGGCGTTCACCCGCGCCGGTCACCTCGCCAAGTTCGTGCCCGAGAGCGTGCTGGCGGGCTTCACCACCGGCGTGGGCCTGAAGCTCTTCGACTCGCAGCTGCCGGAGCTGCTCGGCTTCGACTACCGGGTCTCCGAGCTCGCCGCGATGATGCATCGGCCCGAGTGGCTGCACGAAGTGAAGTGGACCTCGGTCGTCTGCGGGCTCACGGTTGCCTTTCTGGTGGTCTCGATGAAGAACCACAAGCGCTTCCCCGCGGCGATCGTGGGCATCGCGGTGGTGACCTTCATCGCGAGCTACGTGAACTGGGACGTGACTCGCGTCGGTGAGGTGCCGTCGTCCTTTCCGACTCCGGCGCTGCCGTTGCTCAAAGACAACCAGTGGCTCGATCTGTTCTTGCTGGCGTTGCCGTTGGGGCTGCTCGCCGGGGTCGAATCGCTGCTTTCGGCCAGCGTGGTCGATCGCATGACCGCGGGCACTGGGCGCAAACCGGTTCAGCCCTCGCTCGAGCTGTTCGGGCAAGGCCTGGCGAACATCGCGGTCGGTATGATGTCGGGCCTGCCGGTGTCAGGCGTGGTGGTTCGCAGCAGCACCAATGTTCAGACCGGCGCGAAGACGCGGCTGTCGAGCATTCTGCACGCGGTGTTTCTGGGCTGTGCGGTGCTCTTCGCGAGCGCCACGCTCTCGCGGGTGCCGTTGGCTGCGCTGGCGGGCTTGCTGTGCGTGATCGGCTTTCGGCTGATCGAGCTCAAGACCTTCATCGAGCTGCTCAACCATCACAAGGTCGAGGCACTCGCCTTCGCGGTGACGTGCGTTGGCACGCTCACCGGGCACCTGATGGCGGGGCTGGTGGCCGGCCTGGTGATCTCCGGAGTCGGGCGTTGGCTCGAGGGCATGCTGAACCCGGCGCGCAAGGTTCAGCCCGAACGAAAACCCGGCATTCGCGCGGTGATGGCCAAGGCCGACGCGACCGCCCGCCACCCTGAGCACGCTCCCCAGTCGGCGCCCTCGAAGGCGCAGTGGTTGCCGAACGTGCGAGGCCGCGCGGTGCTGCCGAAGAGCGCTTTCATTCACCCCCAGGCCACGGTGATCGGCCGGGTGGTGTTCGGTGAGAACGTGCACATCGCCGCGGGAGCATCAGTGCGCGCTGACGAGGGCGCTCCGTTCTTCATCGGAGACGACTCGAACATTCAAGACGGCGTGGTGATTCATGCGCTGCAACAGAAGTGGGTGCAGGTCGGCGGCGAAGACTGGGCGGTGTACGTGGGCCGAAAGGTCTCGATGGCCCACAACGCGCTCGTGCACGGGCCCTGCTTCATTGGTGACGGCTCGTTCATCGGGTTCAAAGCGGTGGTGCACGACTCGGTCGTCGGCAAGGGCTGCTTCGTCGGCATCGGCGCGGTCGTGGTCGGCGTCGAGATACCTGACGGGCGCTTCGTGCCGAACGGCAGCATCGTCGACTCGCAAGACAAGGTCGACGCGTTGCCGCTCGCGCAAGAGTCGCAGATGCACTTCAACGAAGACGTGGTCGACGTGAACCGCGGGCTCGCTGCGGCGTATCGGTCAACCACGGCGGTCAATGAGGCCCTGGCCCGGCCCGCACGACCCGAGAAGGTCTCGGTGTGGTCGCAGGGTTGGGCGCGGGTCGCGGCCAAAAATCAGCGTTTTTAAGAAAGAGGTGGCTTGATGATGTTCGCACTTGGTCTTGCAGTCGGCGTGGTCGCAGCGGCCCTGTGGTTCGGGCGAAGCTGTCAGTTTCGGGTCGACGAGGGCCAGTGTGCCGTCGTCACCTCGTTCGGGGCGGCGAAGCGAAACCCAGCTGGGGGTCTGGTGACGTTCGGGCCTGGCATTCACGCGAAGTGGCCGTGGCAGATCGTTCACCGGGTGTCGCTGCGTGAGCAGTCGCTCGAGCTGTCGGGCGAAAATGGCCAGCGGGTGATGGCCGCCGACGGCACGGTGCTGCGCCTCGAGGCCTCGCTGCGCTACACCCCGGAGATCGCTGGGCTCGAGCGGTTTCTCTTCGGGCTCAAGCGCCATGAAGAGCACATCAATGGGTTGTTCACCTGTCTGCTGCGAAGCGAAATCGCCAACATGGCGAAGCCCGCGGCGACGGAGATCATGACTCCGCACGCGGAGATGGCTGAGGCAGCAGGCTCGTACGGTCTGATTCGCCGCGAACGGAACCTGCTCAATCAACGCCTGGCTGACGTCTCGCAGAAGCGGCTCGGAGAAGTCTACGGCGTGAAGTTCTCAGCCGTCGACCTGCTCGACATTCTGCCGCCTGATGAGTTGGCCGATGCGCTGAACGCGGTGATGAACGCGCGCTCCGAGGCTGATTCACAGCGCTTCAAGGCCGAGAGCGAGAGCCGGCAGCAATTGTTGGCCGCGGAGCAGGGTGTCGACATCGCCCGCACCCATGCGTCTGCCGTTCAAATCGAGATGGACACGTTGGCCACGCACCTGTCGTCGCTCGACAAAGATGGAGTGCTCTCGCTCTACGTCGATCGCCGTCAGAACGAAGTGCTCGCCGAGTCGCGCACGCTGTACGTGAATGAAGGAGGCAAGCGATGATCACCGAGCTCTTGTTTGGCGGGTTGACCGCATTGGGCGTGATTGGCCTCGCCGTGTTGGTGTTTCGGGCGATCACCGTGGCCGTCGAAGATGAAGAGACGGTGCTGGTGACCCGCTTCGGCAAGCTGGTGGCCCAGCTGCGAAAGCCCGGGCTGCACGTGCTGGCCGATAAGGTGCTGCCGTGGGTGACGGTGCATCGCGTGTCGCTGGCGCGTGATTTTCGCGAGCTGAAGAACGTGCACGTCAACGATGCACGAGGCACGACCGTGGTCGTCGACGTGTGGATAGAGCTGCGAGTGGTCGACCCGGTGAAGGCCCTCTTCGCCGTCGAGCATTGGGATACGGCGACGCAAAACCTGTTGATTCACGCGGCGACCGCGGCGCTCTCGAGCAAAGATTTTTCGCACATCTTGCGAGACAGCTCAGAGCTCACGGCGACGCTCGAGCGAGAGCTGTCGATTGAGACGGCGCGCTGGGGCGTGAAGGTCGAGCAAGTGTTCTTGCGCGATGTGAGCTTGTTGCCCGAGGTCTCACGGCAGCTCTTTGGAGCGGTCGCGGCGAGGCTCGATCGGGCCCGCGCGGTGATCGAAGAGCTGGGCAGGTTAGACGTGGCGCGGCTCGAGGCCGATACGGCGCAGCGGGTCGCCGCGTTGGTGGCCGAGGCGAAGTCGCAGTACCCGTTGGCGGTGGGGCGCGCGTTCAACTCGATGAAGCGCAACCCGCGGGTGCTCGACGCGTACACGACGTTGTTCGGGTTGGCCCAGCTTCGGCCGCATCGCACGGTGGCTTTTCGCGGGTTTCACAACGGCGAGATGCGCAGCGCCGACGCCGCGATGCTCGCCCCAGAGCTGCTGCACGGCTCCGAAGTCGTGACGCCGAGGTGACCGCTTACGCCACTTGAATGAAGGGGAAGGCCTCAGGTTCTGGCCCGGAGCGCGCTCACAATCATTCGCGAGGCTGGGCTGCGGTTGAGCGTGTAAAAATGAATGCCCGGCACGCCTCGGTTGAGCAGCTCGAGGCACTGCACCGTCGCGTGGGCCACGCCGAGTTGCGTCACCGCATCAGGCCGATCGCGAACCTTCTCGAGCTCCAACTGCAGCCGCATCGGCACCGTCGCGCCGCACATGCGGGTAAATCTTTGAATCTGGTCGTAGTTCGTGATCGGCATGATGCCTGGCACGATCGGCACGTTGATGCCGATTCGCCGCGCGCGCTCGACGAAATCGAAGAAGAACGCATTGTCGAAGAACAGCTGGGTGACGATGAAGTCGCAGCCTTGGTCGACCTTGATCTTCAAGTTGCGCAGATCGATTTCACGCGACGCAGTCTCGACGTGGCCTTCGGGGCACGCCGCTCCGCCGACTGAGAAGCCGAGATCTCTGCTCTGAATGAACTCGACCAGCTGGCTGGCGTACTGAAAGCCCCCGGCGTGTTGGGTGAACTGCTCTTGCCCCTTCGGAGGGTCACCCCGCAAGGCGAGCACGTTCTCGATGCGCCCCTTCGCGAGTCGGTCGAGCACGTCGCTGATCTCCGCGGCGGTGTGGCCGACGCAGGTCAGATGCGCCATCGGCTCGATGCCAGTGCGTTCTTTGATGTGCGTCACGAGCTCGATCGTTTTCTCGCGGGTGCTGCCGCCGGCGCCGTACGTCACGCTGACGAACCCCGGCTCCAAGGAGCGCAGATCTTCGAGCGCAGCCCAGAGCTGCTTCTCGCCATCAGGCGTCTTGGGCGGAAAAAACTCGAAAGAGAAACACGGTTTCGAGGGGTTGAGCACGTTGCGAATCTTCACGATGCCATTCATGCCTCGGTTGATTGTGCGAAACCAGTCTGTAGAGTGCGCGCGGTTTCGCGCATAAGAGGTTTCGCATGCCTAGACAGACTCCCCTGAACGCCATTCACCGCAAGCTCGGCGCCCGAATGGTCGACTTCGCCGGGTGGGACATGCCGGTGCAGTACGCCGGCCTCGAAAAAGAGCACGTGTCGGTGCGCACCGACGTGGGCCTCTTCGACGTCAGCCACATGGGCGAAATCGAATTTCGCGGCAAGGGCGCGCTCGAAGAGGCGAACCGGCTGATCACCAACGACCTCACCAAAGCTGCCGACGGTCAGGCCATCTACGCTGGGCTGCTCAACGAGAAAGGCGGCTTCGTCGATGACGTGGTCGCCTACCGCTTCTCGCCCGAGCACATCTTCATCTGCGTCAACGCCTCGAACCGCCAGAAAGACTTCGAGTGGATGAGGTCGCAGGCCAAGACCGTGAAGCCGGTCGACGTCTCCGATGACTTCGCGCAGATCGCCGTTCAAGGCCCCAAGGCGTTCGGCTTGGTTCAGCGGCTGAGCAAAGCGAACCTCGACGGCATCGGCACCTACCGCTTCACCCAAGGCGCCATCGCCTCGGTCGAGTGCATCGTCTCGCGCACCGGCTACACCGGCGAAGATGGCTTCGAGCTCTACTGCGCGCCGGGGCAGGCCGAAAAATTGTGGCTCGCGTTGCTCGACGAGGGCAAGGCCGATGGTTGCGTGCCCGCGGGCCTGGGTTGCCGCGACTCGCTGCGCACCGAGATGAAGTTCGCGCTCTACGGCAACGACATCGACGACGCGCACACGCCGCTCGAGGCCGCCCTAGGGTGGATCGTGAAGCTCGACAAGCCCGACTTCATCGGCAAATCGGTGTTGGTGGCGCAGAAGGCCGCTGGCGTGCCGAGAAAACTGGTCGGGTTCGAGCTGACCGAGCCTGGCATCCCCCGGCCGCACATGGCGATTACCAGCAACGGCGAGAAGGTCGGCGAGGTCACCTCAGGCACGATGGGCCCCAGCATCAAGAAGGCCGTCGGCATCGGCTACGTGCCCACCGCACTCTCGACCGAAGGCTCGGTTTTTCAAGTCGAAATGCGTGGCCGGCAGGTCGGCGCCCGCGTAGTGAAAACCCCTTTCTACAAACGCTGAACGAAGCAGGAGCGCTCACATCATGGCCGCCGAATATCCCTCCAATTTGAAGTACACCAAAGACCACGAGTGGGCGCGCAAGTCGGGCACCGCCGTGCAAGTCGGAGTCACCTGGCACGCCCAAGACGCGATCGGCGCCGTGGCCTACGTCGAGCTGCCCAAGGTCGGCACCACCGTCACCGCCGGCGGCACCTTCGGCGTCATCGAGTCGACCAAGGCGACCTCCGATCTCTTCGCGCCGGTGGCCGGCAAGATCACCAAGGTGAACGACGCGCTCAGCTCGAACCCCGGGTTGGTCAATGAAGACCCGTACCAGGCGGGCTGGCTGGTCGAGATCGAGCCGTCATCTGCGGGTGAATTCGACGCGCTGCTCGACTCGGCGACCTACACCAAGCTGTTGGGCGCCTAAGGTTCTTGGGGGCGCAGCACGAGGGTGGGGGTGGCGCTTCGGCCCGCGACCATGCCGGTGCCCAGCTGACCGAACTCATTGAGGCCGGTGCAGAGCACGTTGCCGTCTTTGATCGCGCAGGCGTGAAAGCGGCCGGTCGCGAGCAATGAGTAGCCGGTGCCCACCGTCTGGGGGGCTGCCTCTTCGGCGGTGTAGGTACCCAGCCCGAGTTGCCCCTCGTAGTTGCGGCCCCAGTTCGTCCACGTGTTGTTGGTGCGCAGACCGCCCTGCGTGAACGTGTTGAGCGAGACGCTGACCCAATCGCGGGTGACGCCGACCTCGGTCGGCACCGGTAACGCCGCCCCGGGGATGACGCTGCCCCAGCACCACAGGGCGCCATTGGTCTTGCGCGCGCACGAGTGATCTTGGGCACAGGCCATGTCGACCCAATCGGTGTCGGTGCCGACGCGGGTGAGGTGGCGCTCTTGAGCCGGGGTGCCCAAGCCGAGGCCCAGCTCGCTCGAGGTGTTGCGACCCCAGCAGAAGAGGGCGCCATCGGCCCGGAGGCCGCAGGTGTTGCCCTGGCCGGTCGCGATCTGCCGCCAGTCGCCCAGCTTGACGACCCGGGGCGAGGCTTGATCAGCGCTGTCAGCCGCATCTTCGAGGCCGACCTGGCCCTCGAGGTTGTTGCCCCAGCACATCGCGCTCGCATCAGCCAAGACCGCACACGCCGTGGTGAACCGAAAATCGAAGCTCGTCACCGCTTGGGGCAGCGGCACTTTTTGCGGCAGGTGCGTGGAGACCTTCGTGCCGTTGCCGAGCTGGCCGTTGGCGTTGATGCCCCAGCACCAGAGGGTGCTGTCAGTTTTGAGCGCACACGTCGCGCCATCAGCGGCGATCACTTTCTTCCAATTGGTGGCGGTGCCGACCCAGGTTGGGAGCACGGGGGTCGTCGAAGCCAATTGGCCGGCCTCTCCGTCGTCGTTCTTGCCCCAGCAGGCGATGCGGCCGCGAACGATGGCGCACGAGTGGTAGCTGCCCGCGCTCAAGTCGTCGACGAACGCGAGCACCCCGCCATCATCTTCTGGGGTGCCGGCATCGGAGCTGCTGCCCGCGTCGATCGGCGCGAGGGTGAACACCTCGAGTGGCACGATGCAGCCGCTCAACACCGAGAGCGCGAGGGTCGCGATGAGCGTTCTCACCATCGGGCCCCCACGCCCAGCTCGGCGAGCCCTGCGACGCCCCGGTAGGCGGTGCTCTCGGTGCCCGACACGCGAACCGATACGCCGCGCGCCACCCCGCCGATGCCCAGCCGAAACGAGGCCACGAAGTTGCCCTTGGTGACCCACAAGGTCGAGACGGCGAAGGCCGAGATCACCAGCGCCGAGGCGGTCTGCCCGACCACTTCGCTGGTTGCCGCCACACCGTTGAGCGTGAGCCAGCGCAGGTCGAGCAGGGCTCCCAAGTCGAGCGAGAGGGCGCGGCCGGCGATGACCACGGCGCCGAGCATCAAGTTGCCGCCGGGAGCGAAGCCGTTGAAGACCCCGACTCCGACGTTCTTGGTTGGGGCCCAGCTCACCGCCGCGGCGAGCTCGATGACGAAGCGGTCGATGGCCCTGCGGGCGCTCAGGTCGGCCCCGAAGAGCGAAACGCCGCCACCGCTGAGCAGGCCGTGGCCTCGCACCGAGAGCGTCCACGGGCGGTCGGGTTCGGGCGGCTCGGGTGGCCTCAGCACGGGTATCACCTCTCGCGCCTCGCGGAGCAGCTCACTCGCACTCACACCTACAGCGAACGCCCATTGACCGACGGGCAAGGGTTCGAGGTCGAGCTTGCGTTGAACGCTGCGGCGCGCCGATGCGTCGCCGGCGCTGACCTCCATCTCGACCACGGTGTTCGAGTCGAACCGCATCACGATCTGCGCGTCAGCCGGCTGTGCGGGGCGCGCCTCGCACAGCCCTGAGACTTCGATTTCGGTGGTCAGCTCGCGGTGTACGCCACTGGCCCAGGAGCCGCCCCAGCCGGGGCCCTCGAAGCTCAGCGAAACCGTGGCGCGGCCAGGCGCACAATTCTGGGCCCAGGCGCTCGACGCCGCGAGGCACGACAACACCGACACCACCCATGCGCCCCAACGGCACGAAGACGACGACTTCAGGGAGTGACGGCAGGCGGGCAAAGCAGCTCGACGGTGGGGCGGTGGATGCCGCTCGGGAAGCGCTGAAGATACTCACTTCGGGCCTCTTCACACGCCGAGATTCGCTTGGTCACCTGATAGGCGCGAACGAGGCGGGCTGCCACGTCTTCGCGCAGGGGGGCCGAGGGCAGCTTGGTCTGGGCCAAAACCAGGGGCGCAATCGCACCTTCGACGTCGTTCAGCTGGTCCATTCGCAGGCGGCCGAGCTCGAAGGCGGCGAGGCCTTCTTGGGCGCTGTTGGGGTGCTTGGCCAACAGCTCGCTGAGCATGGTCGCGGCCTTGGCGTAGTGCCCCAGCCGGCGCTCTTCTCGCACTTCGTCGAACAATTGGTCGGCGGTGGGCGCGGCCTTCGCGTCTTCATCGGGAGCGGCCTGAACCGCGCCCTTCGAGGGTGCCCCGCCGCCGCGAGTGGTGGAGCGGTGCGTCGATTGGTGCCGTTTCGGCGGCTTGGCGACATCGCTCGGCGCCGGGTCTTGATTCTCGCTCACGTCGCGCTCGTTCTCAGGCTCGACCGCGTCGAGGGGAGCGGCCTGCACCACCACCGGGCCGGCCGAGTCACCCGAGCCGACCCCGCTGGTATACTTCTGGCTGGCGGTGAGGTTCATCACGAACTGGCCGTGCTCGCGCACTTCGACGACGCCCTCGGTGACACTCACGATGGCCGACTCGCCGACGCGCTCGACGGCGAACTGGGTGCCGTGCACGCGAACCTCGGTGGTGCCAGCGACGACGCGAAAGCTGCGAGCGGGGTTGTGCGACACCTTGAAGCTCGCCCGGCCATTGACCAGCTGAATCACCACGTCTGCAGGGGCGATGGCGACGAGCTGCGCCTGGCTCTTCGGGTCGAGGGTGAAGGTGCTGCCATCGGTGCCGAGTGCGACGGTGACTTCGGTGCTGGCGGTCTTGACGGTGGTGCCGGGGGCGAGGGTGTGGGTGCTGCGTGACCAGACGGCGACGCCGGTGCCGGCGACGATCAAGATCGCGGCGGCCGCGGCGAGGCGGGTCGGCCAGCGCGAGCGGCTCGGGAGCTCTTCGAACAGGCGCGAGACGAACGCGTCTTCGTTGACCTCGGGAGTGACGATGTACGATTTGAGGCTGTTGTCACCCATGTGAAACTCCAATCAACTTGCGGTTCGCGGCCACCAAGCGCCGCTTCACCGTCGCGACCGAGACATCCATTCGTTCGGCGATCTCTTCGAGCTCGAGGCCTTCGACTCTTTGCAGCAGCACCGCGACGCGTTCTTCAGGGTCGAGTGCTCCGACCGCCCGGTACAAATCGATGATGCCGTCTCGAATCTGCGGAGACGCGTCAGTCGAAATCGCGAGGTTCATCTCTTCTTCTTTCGCCGGAGCGAGCCCCAGCCTTCTGCGCACATTCACCCGCCGGAGCCGCGAGCGAACCTCGGCAACGACGATGCTCGACAACCAGCCCGAGAAAGCCGCTGGCGCTTTGAGCGAAGGCAGCGCGGTCAGCATTCGAACGAACGCGTCGTGCGCGATGTCTTCGCTGTCTTGCTCCGGCGCCAATCGATGCGCGAGACCGACCACTCGCGACAAATGGCGTTTGACCAACGCTGCTCTGGCCTGAAACTCCCCCGCTTGGGCGCGTGTCACCAACGCGACTTCGTCTTCGTCTACGCCCGGCGGCTTGCCCGACCCTGGCCTCCGAAACGGGAGGACTTGACCTGACCCGCCCATTTAAGAATTCGCCGCCTTCATGGTTGTGAGAATCGCGAGACCACGAACGAAGCTCAAGCACTCTCGCGGGGTTGCGAGTGTGTCAGAGCCGCACATGCCGTGTTTCGGCAAGGTGTTGAATTTAGTGCACAGGGGTGGGGCGTTGTGGCGCCGCTGCGTGTAGCCCGAGCGGAATCGGCTCAGGCCACCGGGTTTTTTACTGGCAGCGACCGGGCTCGAAATAGCCGGCGCGGGGTTCACGAACCCACGTCGAAACGGCCAACGACCACAACCCGATGTCTGCATTCGACCCGACCGCGCACGCGTGCCCGTTGTACGGGTTGCAGAGCCCGGCCCGGTGCGCCTGGGTGTGGGCGTAGTTGGTCGCGTAGATCTCCGAGCAGCTCCCGGCGTCTTTCTGGCCCGCGTCGGTTGGCCCGGCGTCTTTGGGGCCGGCATCAGGCACACCTGAATCGGTCGGCCCGGCATCTTTGGGGCCCGCATCAGGCACGCCCGAGTCGGTCGGGCCCGCGTCTTTGGTGCCCGCGTCGGTCCCCGCGTCTTTCGTGCCGGCGTCGGTGCCGGCGTCTTTGGTGCCCGCGTCGGTGCCGGCATCTTTGACGCCGCCATCGCTGCCGCCGCCGGTCAGACCGAAGAACTTCGCCGCGTACCCCGACGAGCAGAGCTTCACGTCGAGCAGATACGAGCCCGCCTGGCCGCACCCATTCGAGGGGTCGACCGCACTGCCGTGGTTCATGCCCGCCACCTTCCACTGCTCGACCAGCACGGTGCCATTCGAGTCGGCATACCGCTTCACCGTGGCCGCGCCGATGCTCTCGGTCGAGGTGGGCGAATCGCTCAGGCCGTGAACATTCGTCCACTGCGTGACGCTCTCATCGGCGTTGACCGGCGCGACGATCGAGTCGCTGGCGCCATGCCAGATGGCGATGCGGGGCCACTTGCTGGTCCCGGAGGCTCCGGCGTTGCGAACCAAGTCACCCCACGCGGCGGCCGACTTGCTCTGCGCAGCGCTCATGCAGTTGAGGCCGCAGTTGTACGGAATACAGGCCATCACCGCGCCTGCCGAGAACACGTCGGGGTAGGCCGCGAGCGCCGCTTCAGCCATCGCTCCACCAGCCGACAGGCCGGTCACGAACGCCTTGCTGACCGGGTACTTCGACTTCACGTAGTCGACCATCTGCTTCACTGAGAGCACCTGGCCGCCGTCTCGCCGAATGTCGCCGGCATTGAACCACCCGAAGCACGACGCGCTCGCGGTAGTCTGCGGGTAGACGACGATGAAGCCGAGCTGGTCGGCGAGGGTGTTCCAGCCGGCTCCGACGTAGCTGTTGGCACTCATCGCGCAGCCGTGCATCGCGACCACCACCGCCACGTCGCCC
>JANLPS010000498.1:0-5548 GCA_031367385.1 Archangium sp.
TGGGCGCACATTCACTCACCGCTTCGCAGCGCGACGTGGCTGGCAATGCCAGTGGCCCGTCGACCGCGGTCGCCTTCAATGTCGTGCTCAAGCCGGTGGTGACGCTGAACACGTTGCCGCGCATCAATGGCGCGAATCAAAAGGCCTCTGTGGTGTCGGGCACGTGCACCGTGGGCGCGGGGCCCGTGTCGGTCACGGTGGGTTCGCTGACCGCCAGCGCGGCGTGCACCGATGGCATGTTCGTGGCGACGCTCGATGTGACTGCGCAGGCCGATGGCGCAGCGATCTCCGTGACCGCGACGCAGACGAACCCGGCCGGTACCGCCCGTGCGACTGGCTCGGTGGCGAAAGACGCCACGGCTCCCGGAGCACCGGTGATTACGGCTCCGGAGGGCAACGCCTCGGTGACGAGCGTGCCGGTCGTGACTGGCACTGCCGAGGCGAACGCCACGGTGACGGTGAGCCTCGATGGCACGGTCGTCGGTACCGCCCAGGCCAACGCCTCAGGAGCGTGGACCTTCACGCTGCCGGCGACGACTTCCGTTGGAGCGCACGTGGTCACCGCGACGGCGATGGACGCGGCGGGCAACACGGGGGCTCGGTCGAATGACGGCGCCTTCACGTTGACGAAGGGGGTCACCTCGGCGCTGCCGACCTTGAGCACTCCGGTGTCAGGCAGCACGGTGCTGCGCGACGAGGCGCTGGTCGTCTCAGGCAAGAGCGGAGCCGGAAGCTCGGTCGACGTGTTCATCGATGGCACGAAGGTCGGCACGGCCACCGCTGACGCGAATGGTGACTGGGCGTTGCGACTCGAGCCCAACACCCTGAGCGCCGGGCCTCACACCGCCGAAGCGCGAAACCAGGCGGGCAAAGCCGAGACCGCGTTCACGGTGAAGACCCGCACCCAGCAACAGCTCAGCGGTGGTGGCTGCGGCTGTACGAGCTCCGGGTTCGAGCCGCTGATCGGGCTCCTGGCGCTGTGGCTGGGCGCCCGTCGCCGCCGTTCATCGTAACGGGCGCTTCGACAGCTCGTTGATGCGGTCTTCAATCTCGAGCTTCAGCTCCGCGGAGTGCGTCGCGGCGAGTGACGTGTTCAATGCCCTGAGCTGAGCCACTCGCAGCGCATCGTCGACCGGTACGGTGACACGTCCTTCCCCAGGTAGGCGTTGACTGGCGCGACGGTGGTCCAGAATTGGCGAGTCTCATTCGCGACGCGATCGAAGATGTCATTCACGTGGGTGGGCTCGGCGAAGAAATAGCTGAGCAGGGCGGTGACCATGTCGGGGTCGCCCCCGCGGCTGCGTCGGAGGTCGATGATCAATGCATCGGTGTCACTGAGAAACGACATCGCGGCAGCCGCGGCGTGGGCTCCTCGGGTTGCAAACTGAAAGCTGCGCAGCTCGAGGTACCCGATGTTGCCGGGCAAGCGTTCGACGCGCTCGATGCCGCCGTTGTGCTCTCGCCCGATCGCCTCGTACTGCGCCGTCTCGGCGGGTGAAGGGGTTGGCTGATTCTGATCTTCGGGCAGTTTTTCGGCCGAGAAGATCACCTGACAGTGACCATCGTGCAGCACGTCGTTCACGTGCGCCGAGAGGGCCTTCGCGAGCGCGTGGGCGGTCTTCAGCGAGTCGTATTCTTTTCGTTGTGTGCGCTGTTGCAACACAGCGACCGCAGCCTGGGCTGCCTCAGGAAATACATAGGTCTCTCGAAGCACCGTGCTGAGCCGGGCGATCGCCGCCGCGCGTTCTTCGCCTGAAACCGGGCCGTCGGGCGCAATGACGCCAGCTTCGGCAGCATTCGTGATGAGAACCACGAACAGCGGGAGCCACGCTGCGATCTTTGGGGGCATTGGTGACTCTCGATGCACCTGGCGGTCAGCGAGTTTCAGGTCTCCGCCAACGCATCGCCGCGAAGATCCACAGAAAAACGGGTATGAGCGTGGCCCGCTGAAAACAGGCCGACCCAGTCATTGAACAGGTCGGAAGCTGCCGGCGGCCGCGCCGGGCCCACAGCGCTCTGGTGCGGCTCTGAACAGACACGGGGCAATCATCTCAGAAAAGGGCGCGCGTCATCGCTTGCCTTTGTTGAAGGCGCGAATCACAAAGGACCATCGCTCAATCACCCACGCTTCAAAGGACACGCTGATGACACACGCAACCCGCTACGAGGCGCTCCTGCACAGCACGCTGGGTCACGCGCTCGAGTACCTCGAAGCGCTCCCGAGCGCGTCGGTCGATGCCACGGTGAGCGTGGCGCAACTCCGCGAGCGGCTTCGAAAACCGCTCCCGGCCGGGGCGACTGACCCGCGAGAGGTGATCAACCAGCTGGTCAAAGACGTTGAGGGAGGGCTCACCGGCAGCGTCGGCGGCCGCTTCTTCGCATGGGTGATCGGCGGCGTCGTACCCGCTGCGCTGGCTGCCGACTGGCTCACCTCGACGTGGGATCAGAACTCGGGCACCTACCAGACGGCGCCCGCCGCGGCCGTGGTCGAGGAGGTGTGCGGGCAATGGTTGTTCGAGCTGCTGGGGCTGCCTCGAAGCAGCAGCTTCGCGCTCGTCACCGGGTGCCAGATGGCGCACGTGACCTGTCTTGCGGCGGCGCGAAATGCCGTGCTGGCCAAGCGAGGCTGGGACGTGGAGGCGAATGGGCTCATCGGTGCTCCCGCGATTCGAGTGCTGACCGGCAATCATCGGCACGGCACCATCGAGCGCGCGCTGCGAATGCTGGGGCTCGGACGCAACTGCATCGTCGACATCGAGGTCGATGAGACGGGCAAGCTGACATCGCAGGCGCTGCAGAAAGAGCTCGAGCGAGCGCCCGATGCGCCGACGATCGTGTTGCTGCAAGCGGGTGATCTCAACACGGGCTCGTTCGACCCGTACCTCGAAGTAATTCCGCTCGCGCGACGCTTCGGTGCCTGGGTGCATGTCGATGGCGCGTTCGGTCTCTGGGCGGCGGCGAGCCCAGAGCATCGGCACTTTCTCAAAGGTGTCGACCAGGCCGACTCCTGGGCGACCGACGGGCACAAGTGGCTCAACGTGCCGTACGACTGTGGGTACGCCATCGTCGCTGACCGCGATGCGCACTATCGGGCGATGGGGCACAAGGCGAGCTACCTCCAGCATTCAGGAGTGGCCCGCGACCAGGTCGACTGGACGCCGGAGTACTCGCGTCGCGGGCGTGGCTTTGCGACCTATGCGGCCATCGCCAGTCTGGGCCACGAGGGCATCGGCAAGATGGTGGGGGACTGCTGCCGGCATGCTCGAGCGCTCGTCGTGGGAGCAGGCGCATTGCCGGGCGTCGAGGTTTTGCACGTGCCGCACATCAACCAGGGGCTGTTGCGGTTTCGTGACCCTCGCCCCGGCGCGACCGATGAGCAGCATGATCGCCGCACTGAAGAGGTCTGCGCGAAAATCGCAGCCTCGGGAGAGGCCTTGTTCGCATGCACCACCTGGCGCGGGCGACGGTGCATGCGGGTGTCGGTCAGTGGGTGGCAGACCTCCGACGACGACGTCGCGCGGGCGGTACGGGCCATCGCCGCCGCGAGCAGCGCTTCGTAGAGCCCTGAGCCTGGGAGACTCAGGTCCAAGCGCGCCAATTCCACCGTCCGAGAACGCCGATTCGACGTCTGAGCGCTGTGGCCCTGCACAGCGGCGCCCGTTGGGGGTACTACGCGCGTCATGTCTGATTTTCGCCGTTCGGTGTCGTTCGTTGCAGTGGTGTTGGTAGCGGCAGCCTGTGGCCCGACCAGCAGCGTGTGTGACTCAAAATCGTGTACCGGTTGCTGCGACAACGCTGGGTTTTGCGTGCAAGGGGCGGCCAATGACGCGTGCGGCACGGGTGGTGCCACCTGCCAGGCATGCACGACTCAATGCGTGAGCAATGCCTGTCTGGCTCGTTCTAACGTCGACGCCGGCCGCTTCGACGGGGGCATCATTGAGCCCATCGACAGCGGCTCGAACATCAGCGATGCGGGTTCAGAGCGCACAGATGCCGGCTCGACTACCGGCGGTGACGATAGCGGTGTGGTGGTGGTCGCTGACGGTGGGGGCTCGAGCCCCGACGCAGGCCGCGCGAGTGATGACGCAGGCAGGCCAGGGCCCGACGCGGGGTCACCCGATTGCGCCGGCACGCTCTCGAAGTGCGGGAGCGCCTGCGTCGACACCTCGGCCGACATCTTGAATTGCGGCGGGTGCAACAGGTTGTGCGGTCAAGGCGAGGTCTGCGCCAAAGGCGTCTGCGGCGTGCTGCCGACGAATTGCGCCACGTCTGGCCCCTGCCCCGCCGGCATGTTCTGCAGCCCGACCACCTTGCACTGCGAGCCCGGGTGCCGCTTGCCGACCGACTGCCCGGCTGGCGCGACGTGCATGAGCAACGTCTGCAAGTGTGATTCGAGCTCGCATGTGTGCGGGCAAGCCTGCGTGTCGTCGGCGAGCACCTCGAGCTGCGGCGCTTCGTGCGTGCCGTGCGCGGGCATCGACAACGGAGCGGCCACCTGCAACGGCTCGAGCTGCGGGCTCAGCTGCAACCAGGGCTACAAGATGTGCAACGGCGCGTGTGCGGCCTGCACGACTCCAGCGAATGCGTCACCCGCGTGTACTGGAGCGAGCTGTGATTTCACCTGCAACAGCGGGTTTCACCGCTGCGGCGACACGTGCTTGGCCGACTACACGGTCGAGACCAGCTGCTCCGTGAGCTCGTGCATGGCCTGCCCGCCGATCACACACGGCGTGGCTATCTGTTTCGTCGGTTGTTCGGCGACGTGCGATCAGGGGTATCGGTTGTGCGGGGGTGATTGCCGCGCGTGCACCACTCCCGACAACGCGACCCCGGTGTGCAGCGGGGCGACCTGCGACTTCACCTGCAACGCCGGCTTTCACCGCTGCGGCGACGCGTGTTTGGCTGACGACTCGGCTCAGAGCTGTGGCACCAGTTGCGTGGCGTGCCCGACTTCGCCGAACGGCACCGCGACCTGCATCAAAGATCAGCCGAGTGGCCGTCGCTGCGATTTGAAATGCAACAGCGGCACGCGTCACTGCGGCAATACCTGCGCGGTCTGCACGATACCGCCTCCTGCGAACAGCGCCCTCGCGTGCATGGCCGACAACAGCTGCGGCTTCGCGTGCAACCAGCCCTACGCGAGCGATGGGTCGGGCTGCATTCGTTGGCGTGACGCGAACACCACGAATGTCGGTGGGCGGTGGCAGCCATCACTGGCCTACGACGTGCTGCGCGGCGTGGTGGTGCTGGCAGGCGGGGCCACGCAGAGCGGCACCGGCGGCGCCATTACCTGGGAGTGGAGCGGCACCGCCTGGGCGCAATCGACCCTGTTGCCCGAAGTGCGAGTCGGGCAGGCCATGGTGTGGGACAGCGGGCGATCGAGACTGGTGCTCTTCGGCGGCATTTCGTCGGGCACGGCGCCCTCGAACAGCACGATGGAGCGGGTTGGCACGACGTGGTCAATCGTCACTCCCACTGCGTCGCCGCCGGCGCGAAGCTTGACGGGCATGGCGTACGACACGGTGCGAGGGCGTGTGGTGTTGTTCGG
>JANLPS010000515.1:0-28009 GCA_031367385.1 Archangium sp.
GCTCTTTTCGGACATCCTCTCCTCGGACATCCTCTCCTCGGACATCCTCTCCTCGGGCTTCCTCTCCTCGGGCTTCCTCTCCTCGGGCTTCCTCTCCTCGGCCTCACCAACTCTCATGGTGAGCCTGTCGAACCACGAACCGGCGCGGCGCCGAGCCGCGACCTGTCGTACCCACCGTCGACGTACGAAAGAATCACCCCGAGCGGCTCGCCCAGGTAGTCCTCGAGCGGCATCGACGCATCGAGCCCGTCAATCGCGAAGCCCGTCGCCGAAACCTGCGCAATTCTGCCCACATACGCATCTCGCTTCGTCGGCGCGGCGGGGTTGTGCGGCCCCGCATCGGCGGGGTCGAGCAAGTACAACGCAAGCGCACCAGCCACCGGAGCGGCCGACGACCCCGCCTTGCGCGCCATCACGTACTCCCCCGCCCGAAGCCCGAACGAATCGGCCGAGAGCTGGGCCGCGGGCACCACTTCTTGAAGCTCACGGCTCGCCAGCACGTACAACCCCAGCGTGCCAATCAGCGAAAGCCCGTACACCCCCGGAGGGACCACCGGCAGCGGCCTCGCCGCAGTGCGCTTCGCCATCACGAACGAAACCGCCGCAGCGATCACCCGCAAGACCCAAGCGATCGCGCCATCAGCCTGCAGATACGGCCCCACCTCCATCGCCCCGGCGGCCAGCAGCAGCGCGAGCAGCGGCCGCACCGCCACCCACAGCCCCAAAAACGCCAACGCCGGCAAGATCGCCCCGACATAGATCAGCCCCACGCCGGGCAGCAGCATCGACAACGCCGCGGCCAAGAACGGCTTTCGCACCGGCCGGGGCGCTGGAGGCAAGGTCTGAATCGCACTGCTGCTCATGCGGGCCGTCTACACCAGACCCGCGCGAATTAAATGCTCGAGGTCATGCGCAGCACCTCTTCGTACGAGGTGATGCCCATCGCCATCTTGAGCGCCGCCGCCTCGCGCAGCGTCTTCAGGCCCGTGTGCCGCGCAGCTTCAATCAACTGCTCAGTGCCAGCCTTGCGAGCGATCAGCTCTTTGACCTCGCTGGTCGCGTGAAAAATCTCGAACACGGCGGTGCGCCCGAAGTACCCGGTACCGCGGCACTTCACGCAGCCGACGCCCTGCTTGACCTGCGGCCCACCCGGCAATTCGGGAATCTTCACCTTCAAATACTTCCACTGATCGCTCGTCAGCTCTGTCGGCTGCGCACAGTTCGCGCAAATCTTTCGCATCAGGCGCTGGGCCATCACGCCCAACAAGGCCGACCCCAGCAAGAACGGAGGCACCTCGAGGTCCTCCAGTCGGCCAATGGCACCGACGGAGTCATTGGTGTGAAGCGTCGAGAGCACCAAGTGACCGGTGAGCGCCGATTGAATCGCGTTCTCAGCGGTCTCGGCGTCGCGAATTTCGCCCACCATGATGATGTCGGGGTCTTGTCGCAAGATGTGCCGAAGCGCGCCGGCGAAATCGAGGCCGATTTTCGGCTGCACCTGCACTTGATTGAAGGGCTCCCAGACCATTTCGATCGGGTCTTCAATCGTCGTCACGTTCACGTCGGGGCCGGCCAATGCCTTGAGCGCTGAATACAGCGTCGTGGTCTTGCCCGAGCCGGTGGGGCCGGTCACGAGCAACAGGCCGTGGGGCTGCGCGATCCATTCTTCGAAGATGGCCTTCTCATCTGGGTCGAAGCCGAGCATCGCGATGTCAGGCACCAGCGTCTCGGGGTCGAAGATGCGCATCACGACTTTTTCGCCGAACGCCGTCGGGAGCGTCGAGACGCGAATTTCAACCTCATGCCCATCGCGGTCGACCTTGATGCGACCGTCTTGCGGTTTTCGCCGCTCGGAGATGTCGAGGCGCGAGACCGTCTTGATTCGCGCGATCACCGGCGAGTGCACCTGCTGCGGCAAGGTGTAGACGTTGTGCAGCACGCCGTCGATGCGCAGGCGAACCAGCGATTTGTCGCGCTTGGGCTCGATGTGAATATCGCTGGCGCGGTTGTCGAACGCGTACCGCATCAAATAATCGACCGCTTGAATGACCGGCCGGTCGCCTGCATCGAGCTCTCGGCCCGATGACAGCGAGACCAGCTGCTCGAAGTTCGAGACGCTGCCCGACGAATCGGCGAAGTCAGACGCCGCGGCGGCGAGGGTTCGCTTGAACCCGTACACGTCTTGAATGCCCTTCAAGATGTCGGCCTTGGCCGAGAGCACCGGAGAGACCGGGCAATTCGCCAGCCGCTGCAGGTTCTCGAACAGCTCGCGATCGAACGGGTTCGCCACCGCGACCACGAGGGGGATGCCGGGGCCTCCGCCTTCGAGCGCGAGAATCGAATGCTTCTGCGCGTACGGCTTCGAGACCGTCTTCGACGACGTATTCATGTCGAGCTTGAGTTGATCGATCTTGCGGTACGGCACGTTGGCGGCCTTGGCCACCGCCTCGCTGATGCGATCTTGGTCGAGCAGCTCACCCGGCCGCGCCGCGTACGGCACCTGAAACGCCGCCACGATTTCGATGGGCGAGACCTCGTACTTCTCTTGCCCCGACTGCTTGACCACACGCGCCCGGGCAGGCCCCTCTTTGGCCACGATGTCATTGGCTTGCGAGCGGGTCAGCAGCTTGGCGCCGACCAACGTCTCGAGCACGAACCCCAGGGTGAAATCAGCCGCGTGTTTGCGTTCGACTACGTTTACTGCCGCCACGCAGACCTCCGCATCAGTGAGACCATCACCGCGAGCAAGAACATCAAGCCCATCGACCCGGGGCTCCCATCGCAACCACAAGGCCGAATCGGCGTCGTATCGCCAGGGCCCGCATCTTTGACCGGCACCACGATGGGCTTGCCCGCGTCTTTAACCATGCACAGCGACCCGCACCCCGAGTCATCGGAGTCATTGAGACACTCTCCGCCGTTGCAGTGCTGCCCGACGGGGCATTCGACGTCGTTCACGCACATTGGCACGCACCCCTTCGCCGAGGGGAAATCGGCGCACCGCTGGCCGGAGGGGCAGGTGTTGGGGCCGGTGCAGTTTCTCAGACAGTTCAGACCCTTGGTGGTCGAAATACAGCTCGCGCCGGCCGGGCACAGCCCGCAGCCACGCCCACACTGTTGCGTACATTGCGGCAACGACGAGCCGGTGGGCGCCACCACCAAGCAGTTCTGCCCCGCTCCGCAGTTGCTGTCTGAAGAGCAAAGGTCGCCGAGCTGCGCGCTCACGTTCTGTTTCGCCACGCATACGCCGTCGCAGGTTCGGCAATCGACCTGAGCGTTCTGGCAATCGGCGTTGGTGAAGCACTGACCGATGCACACGCCGCCCACAGTGCTCAAGACGCACGCGTAGTTGCTGCGGCAGTCGGCCAGCCCAGGCCGGCACGAAGCCAGACACATGTGCGAGTTGTCTCCGAGTGTGGCGCACACCGAACCCGCGGGGCACGCCGGCTGCCCTGTCTCGCATGACTGCGAGCAGTACCCCGCCGTCCAATACTCGTGGCCTGACGGCGAGCCTTCGGGCAACAGGCACTTGCCGACAGCCGAGATGCACTCGCTGTCTTTGGTGCATGCCTTGCCCACCGGAGTCACGTTGCCCGACGGAAACAGGCAGGCCCCCGAGCTTGCCGGGAGCGCTGTCGACGCGGTGCAGGTCAACGGCAGCGGGCAGGCCTCATTCGTGTTCACATTGCACGGCTTGGTGCAGAACGTCTGCGGCGCGTCGGGCAACGTCTGCGTGTAGCAAGTGCCCCCTGGTTCGCAGGTGCCGCCGTCGTAGCAGGGGGCGCCGGTCGCTCCGCCGACCGGGTTTCGATTGCAGAGCGCCGACACGTCAGGAGGCGTCAAGAGGCGCTTCTGTGAGCCCGGGTTCACCGTGCTTCGCATGACGTTTTCGATGGTGCCGTTGGTGAGGGCAGTGAAGTGATCGAGCCCGAGGCAGTGCCCGTCTTCGTGCAGCATCACCGTCTCGACGTCGATCGTGTTCTGGGCGGTGGTGGGCCCGGTGCTGAACGAATACCCGACTGAATTCATGAAGATGTTGCAGTTGAGCAAGATGCCCGAATAGGTGAGTGGCAAGGTGATCGCGACCACGAAGGGCGAACCCACCGTGCGCGCATAATCAGGGTCGCTCGAGCTGGTGATGAACACCGGGGTCACGTTCGCGCCGTTGTTGGGGTCTCCGGGCGAGGTGATCACCGTGCCGGTGAGACCTTTCGAGACCACTTTGGGCGACGCGCACTGCACCATGTTCCAGCTGTTCCACGCGTTGTCGGCGGCGGCCTGCGCTTCAGCCAGCGGTACGCCGCCGATGCTCGCGCTGCGACTATCGACGTAATAGGGAAACGGTTTGCTCGCGGTGTTGAGCATCTTGAACGGCATGTACGACTGCGCCCACGAGCTCGACGGCAGCGCGCAGATCAACACCAACAGCGCGCGCCTCATGGGTGCACCACGGCGCCGGCACCAGTGCCCGGTCTCACCACCGCTGGGGGTATGCCGCGAATTTCATCGATCACCGCGCGCAACGGGCGGCGAACGATCTCGTCGGTGAACAGGTCGTGCACCACCGCGGTGTCGCCGGTGACTTGCACCTTGCCCTCGCCCAGCGCGACCAGCCCGCAGCGGCTGCCGTCACAGCGCAAGAAGACCAAGCTCACCTCACCCACGTCGAACGAGGCATCGCCGGGTATGTGCAGCTCGTACCCGTTCGCCGAGCCACCAATCTGCACGATGGTCAGGTGCGACGGCCCGGTGCCGCGAATGTCGTCTCCCACCGCGACCTCGGTGATGGTCTTGAGTTGATGGGCGGTGCCCTCGACCCGGCGGCTGAGCACCTGCACCATCGCCACCCGGTCGCTGGCCTGGGCCCGCTGCGCCAAGGTGTGGGGCACAATCGTGGTCGCGAAAGCCGCAACCGGCAGCATCGCCGCGGTGAACCACCATCGAAGTGAGGCTCGCATTGAGCGGCGGAGCCTACTCCGACATCGGGCGCAACGTCGCATCGAGCACGGCGTCGGCCGAGGGCCGTTCGGCGGCGCACACACGCACCTACCCCCGCTTGGCGAATGCACAGGGCGACTGCGCCGGGCACGCCAATCGAAGCCCTTTCGGTCGAGCCGTTCTGCACGTGCAAGAACATTCTTGAGTCAGCGCTGATGCAGAGATCGGAGCTAAAACCACCTGATGACGACGCGGTTCGAATCGGGTGAGCACCCGCCGCTCGCGACGCTCCTCGAATTTCGCGCGAATACGCTCGGAGCCGAGGAGCGCGCGACTCTTTCGCTGCACGTCGAGCAGTGTGGCCTGTGTAGCACCCAGATGGTGGCCCCTCACGGCGCGCAGAGCGAGCCCACCGGGGAGATCGCCATGCCACCGCTGAGGCCGAGTGCGCCGGCGTTCAAGCCCGGCAGCGTGCTTGGGCGCTACATCATTCTCGAGGTGGTGGGCGCCGGTGGCATGGGAGAGGTCTACGTCGCCATCGACCCCGAGCTCGATCGCAAAGTCGCGATCAAGGTCGTGATCGCCCGCTCGGGCTCGTCGGAGCCCAACGCGCAGGCCCGTTTGCTTCGCGAAGCGCAGGCGATGGCGAAGCTCGCGCACCCTAACGTCGTCGGCATCTACGACGTCGGTACCGTTGAAGATCGAGTCTTTCTCGCGATGGAGCTGGTCAGGGGTCGAACCTTGACCGAATGGTTGGCAGAACGGCCGCGCTCTTGGCGAGAGGTCGTCGATGTCTTCAAGGCCGCGGGTCACGGGTTGATCGCGGCCCATGCAGCAGGCATCGTTCATCGCGACTTCAAACCCGACAACGTGCTGATTGGCCACGACGGCCGGGTTCACGTCTCTGACTTCGGGCTCGCACGCGCCGACTCGGGCCACGAACCTGAGCTCGCTCCAATTGAACACGCCGCGGCAGCAAACCTCTTGTCGAGCCCAATGACCCAGCCGGCCTTGGTCATGGGCACCCTCGCCTTCATGGCGCCCGAGCTGCTCAAAGGCCGCCCGGCCAGCGCCGCGAGCGACCAGTTTGCGTTCGCTGTTTCGCTGTATCGCGCGCTGTATCGACACGCGCCTTTCGAGGCCGCAGCTGGCGAAGCCCCTCTGCAAGCGGTGAAAGAGGGCCGGGTCAGAGCAGAGCCGAACGACCGCACGGTGCCGGCATGGCTGCGCTCCGTCATGCTTCGGGCGCTCCGCCCTGACCCCAGCGATCGGTTCGCCTCGATTGGCGCCCTGCTCGAGGCACTCTCGAAAGACCCCGCTGTCGTCTGGCGAAAACGGTTGGCGGCCGCTGGGTTCGTCGCCCTCACCGTTGCGCTCATCGCAGGTAGCCTGGGTTTCGTGAGGCATCAGAATCAGCGCTGCACCGGGGCGGAGCTGAAGCTGCAAGGCATCTGGGACCGCCAGCGCCAAGAGGCCATGCGCGAGGCCTTTCACGCGACCGGGTTGGTGTACGCCGATGATTTGTGGCGCGGCGTGCAAGCCAGGCTCGAGCGTTACTCGAACCGCTGGGTCGAGCAGCGTACTGCGACCTGCGAGGCCACCGCCCTGCGGGGCGAGCAATCGGAGTCAGTGTTGACCCTTCGCATGCAGTGCCTCGACGAACGGCTCGAAGAGCTGCGGAGCGTTACCGACCTTCTGCTCAAAGCCGACCCCACGGTCGTGAGCGCGGCCGACCGGGCGCCTGGGGCGTTGACCGACCTCTCGCAGTGTGAAGACGTGGTCGCACTCGAGCGGCGAATGCCAGTGCCCAAGAACGCCGAGATTCAGCAACGGGTCGAAGCACAGCGAGACTCGCTGCGAACCGCCGCCTCGCTTTTTGCGCTGAGCCAGTATCGAGAAGCGAAGCCCTTGTTCGAGAGCGTGGCTGCCGAGGCAGCCAGCATCGGCTACCCGGTTCTTCAGGCAGAAGCCACGAAGTGGCTCATTCGGGTCAACGGCAATTTAGGGGCCCTCGACAAGATTCGCCCGCTGGCGATGGAGACGATTCGACTCTCGGAGATCAGCGGTGACGAGCTGAACCGATTCGAGGGCACGCTGGCGCTCTGCGAGTTGGGTGACGAGCTGGCCGCTCCACTGCCAGAGACGCTGACGTACTGTGAGCTGGCCGGGGGTATTCTGCCTCGCATCAAAGAGGCCCACGAACCGCGGGCCCGCCTCGAAAACAGCTTGGGCAACATCTACGTGACGCGTAACCGCTACGACGAATCGCTCGCGGCGTATCGGCGCGGCCTCAAGGCGCTGAAGGCCCACCCGGAGTCGGGCTACTACGAGGAGCTTCTGCTCGAGAATTGCGCGTACGTACTGAGCGCCCAAAACAAACCGCGAGAAGCACTCGAACAAGAGCTGCAAAGCCTGGCGAACACCCTTAAACGGTTGGGGCCCAAGAGCGCTGATACCGGTCACAGTTTCGCCACCATCAGCGGCAGCTACCTGCAGTTGAACGATCTGCCAAATGCCCTGAAGGCCATTGAAGAAGCAGTGCCCGTGACACGTGCAGCGCTGGGCCCTGAACACCCGCTGGTGGGAGACGCTCTGAGAATCAAGGGGCAGATACTCAACGAGCTCGGTCGGCGCTCAGAGGCCGCGCTGACCCTCCAAGAAGCCGTTTCGATTCTCGAGCGCGACAAACACTCGTACCTGCCAGCCGCGCTCGAATCACTGGCTGAAACAATGCGGCGTGACGGCCGCCCGGCTGATGCGCTGCCGCTCTTTGAACGAGCGCACGCGCGGTACCTCGAGAACAGCGTGGTACCCCCAGATCATGCGCTGCTGGGTGAAGCGCGCTCGCTCTTCGATCTCAAGCGCTTCACGGCTGCCGAGCCCAAGCTCGAAGCCATCGTGGCCGCACTCGAGGCGGCCGCGTTTCAAGACCACGTCTTTTTGTTCGAGGCTCGCTTTGAGCTTGCCAAAACACGCGCCGCGCTCGCCCGCGATCGAGCCGTGACTGATGCGTTGGTCTCGCGAGCGATCGCTGACCTTGACCAGGTCGAAGGCGACACGGCCGAGCGCAGAGCGGCCCTCAACCGATTGCGCGCCGCCCCCCCGGTCGATGCCCGCCGACGATAGAAAACCTCGAGCACCGCGTTGGTGACGCCGAGGCCAACCGGTCGCGTGTTCGAGAACCCCTTCGGCTTGACCCGCAGCACGCGCGCTCGGACGACCCGGGGGGGAGACGAAGGGCTACTCCGACATCGCGCGCAACGTCGCATCGAGCACGGCGTCGGCCGAGGGCCGTTCGGCGGTTGCACACACAGACACACCCAGGTGCTTGAGCGCATGGGCGGTCGTCGGGCCGGTCGCCACGAACCGGGTCTTGGCCCAGTCGGTCTGAGCACAGCCGCGAATCAAGGCCTCGGCCGCCGCTGGAGAATGCACCACCACCGCCTTGGGGCTCGAGGCATCGACCTGCTGCTGCCACGACGCCTCCGCCTCACTGTGCCGCCAGACCCGGGCCTCGGTGACCCGTGCGCCGACCTCGCGCAGCAGGCTCGCCCAGGGCCGGTCGATGCCCTCGGCTACCAACACCAAGACCTCATCGTTCTCGTGCACCACGCTCTGCAGCGCGTCGAGCACCGCCTCGGCCGGCTCGACCGGTGGCAGCAGAATTCGAGGCATCCACCGGTATTGGCCTAGGGTTCGGGCGGTCTCGTGGTCGGGCGCGATGAACTGCTGGTTCTCGAGCGAGGAGAAGGTGCCCGCGGTGTGCGAAGCCTCCGACATCACCCTCACCGCCTGAGGTGCATCGGGCAGCACCCACTGAAACCGCGTCACATGCTCGATCGCCGCGCGCAGGCCCCGCTCATCGCTGGCTCGGGGCACCTCGAGCACGGGTAAAAAACCAAGGCGCATGCCCTCTTCTTCGAGCAGAAACGCCAGATCTTCGGCGTGCTCGCGGGGGCGCAGCAAGAGCACGTCGTGCGGCATCTAGAGCTTGTCGAGAATGAAGGCGGCCAGCAGGTCGGCCTCGGGCGAAGTGGCCTTCTTCTTGGCCTCTTGCTTGGGGGCGGCGGGCATCACCACCTCGGCGACATACCCGGGCACCACTTCGTAGGCCGTATCGCCCAGAATCACTGAGTCTTGCAGGTGCTCGGCACCCAGTTCGGTCAGCTGGGCCGAGGTCTTCACCCGGCCCACCAGCGACTTCACGTCAGCGCCCTCGATGGTCTTGGAGAACGCCACCGCAGGCACGACCGCGTGCGACGAATTCGTCTCTTTGACGACCAATTTGCCTTCGACGAGGTCGGCCTTCTCTGAGATCGACCATTCTTCGAGGGTCTTTTCGGGCAAAAAGAGCTTCACGGGGGGGCACCTTACCCGACCTTGAGCCAAGAGAAACCAACATCCCTGCACGGGCGCACAGGCCGCGTTACAGTGCGCGATATGTCCAAAGACACTGTTGCCGCGAACGATGCAACCTTCAAAGCCGAAGTCCTCGATTCGACCACTCCGGTGCTGGTCGACTTCTGGGCCACCTGGTGCGCCCCCTGCCGTGCCATCGCCCCCTCGCTCGACGAGCTGGCCGCCCAGTACAAGGGCAAGGTGAAGATCGCCAAGGTCGACGTCGACGAGAGCAACCAGGTCGCCCAGCAGTACGGCATCCGCTCCATACCTACCCTGTTGATGTTCAAGGGCGGCAAAGTGGTCGAGCAGCTGGTCGGGGCGGTGCCGAAATCGAAGCTCGAAGAGACGATCAAGAAGCAGCTGTAAAAAAAAGCCGCCGCCCATGAACTTGCTGTTGCGTCATGCGCGGTGGAGCGTAGAAGCCGCTCGCCCATGCTCGGCTACCTGCTGAAGCCCGAGTTCGAAGAGCTGATCGCCAAGAAAGACTGGGAGTCTCTTCGCGTCGCCCTCGAAGACATCGACCCTGCCGACATCGCCGAGGTGATCGACGACTTGCCCCCTGAAGATTCGGGGGTGATTTTTCGAATTCTGCCGCGCGATGTGGCGAGCCTGGCGTTCGAGTACCTGCCGATCGACCAGCAGACCGAGATCGTGCAGACGCTGGGCTCTGAGCAGCTGGCCAACGTGCTCAACGAGATGGCGCCCGACGACCGTACGCGGTTGTTCGAAGAGCTCCCCGCTGAGGTCACCAAGCGAGCCCTCGAGACCCTCAAGCCCGAAGAGCTGAAGGCCGCACGGCAGCTGCTGGGCTACCCAGAGAACTCCGCCGGTCGCTTCATGACCCCTGAGTACCTGGCCTTGAAGCCCTCGATGACCGCTGCCGACGCGCTCAAGCACCTGCGGGCCAACGGCAAGGGCCGCGAGACGCTGAACATCTTATACGTCGTCGATGCCAAGGGCGTGCTGCTGCACGACTTGCGGCTGGGCGACGTGGTGATGGCCGACCCGAACACGCTGGTGGGCGACATCGTGAGCCGGGCGCTGGTGTCGATACCGGCGACGGCAGGCCGAGACGAGGTGCTCTCGCTGTTCGAGAAGTACGACCGGGTGGCGCTGCCGGTGACCGATACCCGTGGCGCGATGGTGGGCATCATCACCGCCGACGACGTGCTCGACGCGGCCGAAGAGAAGGCCACCGAAGAGGTGCAGAAGCTGGGTGGCTTGGAGGCCCTCGACGCGCCGTACATGGAAATCAGCATGTTCGAGATGCTGAAGAAGCGCGGCGGGTGGCTCTCGGTGCTGCTGGTCGGCGAGATGTTGACCACGACCGCGATGACCTATTTCTCAGCTGAGCTCGAGAAGGCGATTGTGCTCGCGATGTTCATACCGCTGATCATTTCGTCGGGCGGCAACTCGGGCTCGCAGGCGACGTCGCTCATCATTCGTGCCTTGGCCGTGCGTGAGATTTCGCTCGCCGATTGGTGGCGGGTCGCGGTGCGTGAGCTGCGCAGCGGCGTGCTGCTCGGCTTGATGCTGGGCACCATCGGCTTCGGGCGAATCATTCTGTGGGAGACGCTGCACACCGCTGGCGTGATCGGCACGACTTACGGAGATCACTACCTGTTGGTGGCGTGCACCGTGGCGGCGAGTCTGGTGGGCGTGGTGCTGTTCGGGTCGCTGATCGGCTCGATGCTGCCGTTTGCGCTGCGGCGGTTGGGCTTCGACCCTGCGACCGCCTCGGCACCGTTCGTCGCGACCCTGGTCGACGTGACCGGCATCATCATCTACTTCACCGTGGCGAGCCTGATTCTGCGCGGCACCTTGCTCACCTGAGTTGAGCTGGGCCGGGCCAGCACGAGAAGGTCAGTGCCCGACGGTTCGACTTGAAGCAACTCGAGCTGCGGAGCCTTCGCCGCACTGGTCACCGAGAGCGGCCCAGACCAGGTCAACCCGCCGTGACCAAACAACTTTGGAGCGATGAAGAGCGCCACCTCATCGACCAACCCTGCTTCGAGAAACGACGCGTACGTCGCGGCACCGCCCTCGACCAGCACGCTGTGAAGCCCCCGCTTGACCAGCTCGCGGAGCACGCTGCGAATCGAAATGCGGTCGCGCTTGCCCTGCGTCGACCAGACCAGCACGCCGCGATCAGCGAAGGCCTGCGCCTCCGCAGATGGCCGCAAGGTGACCAAGATTCGCAGAACCCCGGGCTGGTAGACCTTCGCTGACGGCTTGGTGCGAAGCTGCGGGTCGATGATCACGCGCGCCGCATCGCGCCCCACCGAATCGGGCAGCCGCGTGGTCAGCCTCGGGTCGTCAGCCGCGACCGTGCCAGCGCCCACGATGATCGCGTCGGTCACGTTGCGCAACCGGTGCACGGTCAGCCGAGAGACCTCCGACGAGATCCACTTCGAAGCGCCAGTGCTGGTCGCGATCTTCCCATCGAGCGTGATCGCTGCTTTCAGGCTCACCCACGGCAACCCGGTCTGAACCGCCTTGAAGTACGGCCGGTTGAGCAGGTTTGCCTCTTCGCGAAGAACTCCGGCTTCGACTTTCAGCTTTGCTTTCACCAGCGCTCGGTGGCCCTTGCCGTTCACGACGGGGTTCGGGTCGGTCGAGGCGTACACCACGCGCACGATGCCGGCGTCGATGATCGCCTGCGTACACGGCGGCGTGCGGCCGAAGTGGTTGCACGGCTCGAGCGTCGAATAGATCGTCGCGCCCTTTGCCTTCGCCCCCGCCGCCGCCAGCGCCACCGCTTCGGCGTGCCCGGTGCCCGCCTTCGCGTGAAACCCCCTCGCGATGACCTTGCTGTGCTTGACGATCACCGCGCCGACAGCCGGGTTGGGGTGCGTTCGACCAAGCCCATGACGCGCTTCAGCCAGGGCCTCGCCCATGAAGTGCTCGTCGGCCTCGCGACCCTTCACGACTTCGCCTTGCCCGCCGGCCGCGAAGGCGGCTTCTTTGCCTGCCCCTCGACGATGTCTTTGAGCTCGTCCATGAACTCGGCGATGTCGCGAAAGCTGCGATACACCGACGCGAAGCGCACGTAGGCGACCTCATCGAGCGTCGGCAGCTGCGTCATCACGATCTCTCCGATGGCCGAAGAGGTCACTTCTTTCTCGCCCATCTCCTGCAGCTTGCGCTCGAGCTCTGAGATCAGCTGCTCGAGCTGATCGACCGACACCGGCCGCTTCTCGCACGCCTTTTTCAAGCCCGAGAGAAGCTTGTCGCGATCAAACGCTTCGCGACGCCCGTCTTTCTTGATCACCAGCGGGTTGAGCTCTTCAACCCGCTCGTAGGTGGTGAAGCGCCGCTTGCACGCCTCGCATTCACGGCGGCGGCGAATGACAGTGCCCTCGCCCGACTCACGCGAGTCGAGCACCCGGGTTTCGTCTTTTTGGCAGAAAGGGCACCGCATCGATCACGCCTTTCGCAGCCGCGACGCGTAGAGGGGAAACGACTTGGTGAGCTCTTTGACTTCGCCGCGAACCCGGCCCAGCTCGGCGTCGTCGGTCGCGTGGTCGAGCGCACGACCGATCAACTTCGCGACGGCGGCCATGTCAGCCTCTTTCATGCCCCGGGTGGTGATCGCCGCGGTGCCGATGCGCACGCCCGAGCTCACCGTCGGCTTCTCAGGGTCGAACGGAATCTGGTTCTTGTTGACCGTGATGCCCGCCTTGCCGAGCACTTCTTCGCCGAGCTTGCCAGTGATCTTCTTGGCCCGCAGGTCGACCAGCATCAAATGGTTGTCAGTGCCGCCGGAGCACAGCCGCAGCCCCTGGCCCTTGAGCCCCTCGGCCAGCGTTTGTGCGTTCTTCACGACCTGCTGCGCATAGACCTTGAACTCAGGCTTGAGCGCTTCACCGAACGCGACCGCCTTCGCCGCGATGATGTGCATCAGCGGGCCACCCTGAATGCCGGGGAAGATCTGGCTGTTGACGCTCTTCGCGTATTGCTCTTTCGACAGAATCAACCCCGAGCGAGGCCCGCGCAGCGTCTTGTGCGTCGTCGTCGTGACGATGTCGGCGTACGGCACCGGAGAGGGGTGAACGCCGCCGGCCACCAGGCCCGCGATGTGCGCCATGTCGACCATCAGCGCCGCGCCAGTCGCCTCGGCGATGGCTTTGAACTTCGCGAAGTCAATCGTACGCGGGTACGCCGAGGCGCCGACGACGATCACCTTGGGCTTGTGCTCCTTGGCCAAGGCCTCGACCTGCGCGAAGTCGATGGTTTCGGTCTCTTGAAGCAACCCGTAGTGCACCGCTTTGTAGTTCTTACCCGAGAAGTTGAACGACGCGCCGTGGGTCAGGTGACCACCGGAGTTCAAGTCGAGCGCGAGCAAGGTGTCGCCCAGCTTCATCAACGACATGTAGGCGGCCATGTTCGCCTGGCTGCCCGAGTGCGGCTGAACGTTGGCGGCCTGCGAGCCAAAGAGCTGGAGCGCCCGATCAATGGCCAGCTGCTCGACCTTGTCGACCTCTTCGCAGCCCCCGTAGTAGCGCTTGCCGGGGTACCCCTCGGCGTACTTGTTGGTGAGCACGCTGCCAGCCGCCTCGAGCACCGCCGGGCTGACGAAGTTCTCGCTCGCGATGAGCTCGAGCCCTTCTTCTTGGCGCCGCGTTTCAGCCTGAACGAGCTCGGCGATGACGGGGTCGACCTGGGTGAGACTCGCAGTGTTTTCCATGCGCTCAGGAGGTACTCCACCCCCTGCCCCTGAGCAACAGCCGAGTCTTGGCCTGCCGGGTGACGCGAATTCGAGTGGCTGCTATCACCAACCAGCTTTGACCCCTCACGCCCGGGCGGTCGTCTGCCCTGCTGGGGGAGGGTCAGGGCCAGACTGCGTCGGCGCGGCCTCCCGTAGGCTTTAGAGACCGACCAGCTTCGAGATGATCTCTTTCATGATCTCAGAAGTACCGCCGCCGATGGTGATCAGCCGCAAGTCTCGCCAGGCACGCGCGACGTCGGTCTCGTCGATGTACCCCATGCCTCCGTAGAACTGCTGGCAGTCGTACGCGACCTTCTGCGCCAGGTCGCCGGCGAAGAGCTTCGCCATCGAGATCTCTTTGACGCTGTTCTCCTTCGAATCGAACAGCTCGACCGCGTGGTAGTTGAGCCGCTTGGCCGCCTCGAGCGAGGTCAGGTGCTCGACGAACTTGTGCCGCCAGACTTGAAATTTGATCAGCGGCTTGCCGAAGGCCTCGCGCTCGGTGCCGTACCGAATCGTGTCCTCCAGCATCTTCTCCATCGCGGCCGTCGCGGTCAGGGCGCCGACCAGCCGCTCGCCCTGAAAGTTGGTCATGATGTGGTAAAACCCTTCGTTCTCTTCACCCAGCACGTACCGCGCGGGCACCCGGCAATTGTCGAAGAACAATATCGCCGTGTCTGAAGAGAGGTTGCCCACCTTGTCGAGCTTCTTCGAGACCTGAAACCCCTTCACATCGGTGGGGAACGTGAGCAGCGAGATGCCGCCGTACCCCGCGTCGCCAGTGCGCACGGCCAGGGTGATGAAGTCGGCGCGGGTGCCGTTGGTGATCCACATTTTCGAGCCGTTGATCACGTAGTCATCGCCGTCGCGACGGGCGGTGGTCTTGATGTTGGCGACGTCGCTGCCCGCGCCGGGCTCACTCACGCCGAGCGCCGCGATTTTTTCGCCCTTGAGCGCGGGCTCGAGAAATTCGCGCTTCTGCTCATCGGTGCCGATCTCGTTGATGATCGGAGTCGCCATCTGGCTCTGCACCAGCAACGCCATGTTGACCCCCGCGTTGCGGCTGTGCGCGAGCGCTTCGCAGAATGCCGTCACGTACCAGTAGTCGAGGCCGCTGCCGCCGTACTTGGGGTCGTGGTTGATGCCCAGAAACCCGAGCTCACCGGCCTGCTTGAATACCTCGAGGGGGAAGATGCCTGCCCGATCCCACTCCACTGCGTGCGGCGCCAGCTCGCGCTCGACCCATTTGCGTACCGAGGCGCGAAACGCTTCGTGTTCGGCGGTGAAGAAGTTCGGCATGCCCGCCAATCACCACACCCCACAGACAGACGCAACCACACCGACCTACCCGACGCTGCGCAGATTGACGCGCAGGCCGCTGCGCATCACGCTTCGGCCGCGTTGACGCGAGTTGGGGTGGTGACAGGCATCGGTCGTGCACGGCGCGGGGGCCAATGAGACGAAACGTGCTGCTTTTGTTCGGAGTGCTGCTCACCGGGTGCCCAGACTCGTTGTTCTCGAAGCTCGATGGGGGCCTCGGCGTCATACCCATTCTCTCGACCAAACCGCCCAACCTCGATCTCGCGGTGCTGACCGCCTTCGGTGCTGAGCGTCTGCTCGCCGAGACGACCAACGCCCGCGTCGAGATCGACCCGACCACGCGCGATGCACTGACCGCGCTCGGGGAGTGCGCCGATGCGATCGCCTACTGTTACGCGCCTGGCGCTTCGAGCATCGACCAGTGCTTCAAGGCGACGAGGGTCTGCGAAACCCAAAAACCATGGGAAGAAGCCGGGTGCTGCCCTGCTGCGTGCCGCTCGGCGTTTCATGAGCGCGTCGAGGCCGGCGACTCCGAGCGTGACGCCCTCGAGGCCGTTCTGTTTCGCAACACCGATTGCTTCCCCGGGGTTCGCGCCGCCTTGGAGAGCCCATGAGAGCGCTCTTCATCGTCGCGCTGTTGCCGGCGTCGGCGCTGGCCATCGGCAGCTCTTCGAGTTTGCACGCACCGCAGCTGGGTTGCCGGCGACACTCTGCGAAGTGCAAACGCTGACCGTGTACACCAGCTCGGCGACGGTGAGCATCGGCGCTGCGACGGTGCCAACCTATCTGCCTGCTTCGTTTGCGAGCGCCACGCGAACCCATACCCGTGAGGTCACGGCAGGCGAATTCGCACAGCTGCCAGACTTCTCGTTCGGCCTGTGGGACTGGGCGCAGGGTCACGAGACGTGCCCGATCAACGACGGCAGTGATGCGACGCTCTGTCACGACTTCGCCAGCCACATGGGGCCGGTGAATTCGAATCATTTTGTGCCACAGGCAGCCACGTCATACGCCTCGTACCATCGGCTGGCAGTCGCTCGCGCAGCGCAATGCCACGCGATGTCGACCGCGCTGGTCGGCAGTGACGGTCGTTTCGACGACACGGTGAAGGCGTGCGAACGCGAAGCACTCTCGCTCGAAGCCATCGGCCAGCACTTTTTGCAAGACGCCTGGAGCATGGGCCACATGTGGGAGCGCTGGGGCTCGACCTCGCTCGACGATTTTCCCGGCGCGACGGTGGTTGAGAAACGCGATCGCGCGGTGTTGGTCGCGCTCGTATCGGGCTTCATTCACGGCGCGCGTGGCGTGCTTCAAGCCCTGCCACAGTGGACGACGTACGACGTGAACGACGCGATGTGTGCGCCGCGGCCGGCGGTGCGGTTCGTGACCGATGATGGCGTTTTGAGCCGTGGCGTCGGTGACGACTACGGGGCGCTCCTGTTTCCTCCGCTGGTGAGCACGCAGTTTGGTGAGCAGCAGCAACGCTTTCTCGACTGCGCCACCAGTGGCCTGCTCGAGGTCTACGAAGCGACGGGCCTGTCGCATGGCCCGGTGGGCACCTCGCAGCCGGGGCTCACGCGGCTCGACCCGACCAGCGCACGGTGCTTCGCCCAACGGGCAACCAATGAAGCCATGGTTCAGGGCATGGCGATCGACTTGAAGACGGTCGGTGTGCAAACCACGATTCCCCTCGATGCGCGGTTCACGTCGTGGCTGGTGCCCAAGGTCGCACGGGTCGGCGGCCAAACGCCGGTCGACCGAAAGCTTCGAAACGAGTTTCGGTTCTCGCTGCAGCGGGTCGTGACGATGGCCAAGCTCAAAGCAAAGGAGTCGCCGACAGGCATCGAGCTCGCCAGTGGAGGGCTCGGCGATTTTCTCGGAGCGAAACCCAACGGCCAGTATCTGCAGGCGTCACCGTTCGAAGAGCCCACCCTGCCGTGGCCCGGGCTCGCCGACGCCGCCAGCACTGGGCGCGCCGCAGCACTGGCGAGGGTCTTTCACCAGGCTCACGCCGCCGACTGGTGCGAGAACGATGATCTGACTGCGATCAAGGCTCACGCACGAGACAAGTCACTCGATATCGATGGCAAGATCACGGCGTGTGCAGCGTGCGTCGAAATGGCGCAGCGACATCTCAGGGTTGGAGCACCCGCGCAGTACGACGTTTCACGCGAGCCGCTCTGCTCCTTCGTCTCGGCCAACCCGTCGCCCTCCGCGTACCAAGCGGGCGCTTCGACGGCGACGACAAAGGCGCTGGCCACCACCTGGTGCGGCTGCCAGTAAAGGCCTTTAGAGCCTGAAGTTCGCAGCGACGAGCCCCAACACTTGAGATCTCACCGTGTCGGGCACCCACCCCGCCGTCGAATCACCCTGAAACCCGGTGGGTGAGGTCGTACCTCCCGCGCCCGCGAAATACCGTTGGTTCGACTCACGCCACACCACCTCGAGCCGCAGTGAAAAATAGTCGCGCGGCATGAACTCCAGTGTGCCGGTCACCCCCCAGACCACCAAATTGACGCCCGGGGTGAAATCGGGGGGCGCGAATTGGGCCAGATACGCAGTGCCGTTCTTGAACACCTCGCCCCGCGCAGTGAACGCGAAGAGCTCTTTGATGAACCAGGCCCTCATCGCAAGCGTCGCGGCCAAGAAGTGCGCGCGATCTGGCCCCGGCAACCCCACACCACCACTCTCGAGGCCGAGGTGCGAATTGAGGCTCAGCGCGACTCGCGAAATCGGAGCCCCGACCGACTCGAAGAGGCGCCAGACCACGCTGCTGTCGTGGTGAAAGCGCAACCGCTGCGGCTGGTTGCGGGTATCTGTGCCGAGGCAGAAATTGGCGAAGAGCCCCAACGATTCGAAGGGCTGGTACCGAAGCGCAAGGCCTCCAGAGGGGCTGAAGTTGTACTTGCCGTAGGTCTGCCAGCCATTCATCAGCCATGGCTCGATCTTCAAGCGCTCGCTTGGGTAGATCTGCGCCCGCACGCCTTGAAAGTAGAAGGGGGTGTGATCGCTGGCCAGCGAGCGGGTGTAGTTCCAGTTCTCGGCGACGAGGTAGCTGTCGAGGCCGATGAACGACATGAAGATGCCGCCTTCGACGTTGACGCCACGAAGCACATTGAAGTGGTAGCCCAGCGTTGCTTCGCGAATGTACCGAAGGTTCTGCGTGGTCAGGCCGCGACCACGCTGGGGCGTCGGGTCGAGGTCTTGGGTGATGTTCAACTGGTTGCCGAACTGCACCGAGAATCGGCCAAAGGCCTGCAGGTAATTGAAGTCGAAGCCGAACGAGACGAGATTGATCTGAAACTCATTGTGGCGCGCGACGCTTGCGGTGCCCGTCAGGGTGTCATCGAGCGGCGCGTTGCTCGAATACGCGTAATACATGTCGAGGTAAGCGCTCGCGGCGAAGTACTGCGAGAGCGAGAGTGGAAATGACTTCTGTTTGCTTTGACCATTCATCCACGTGAAGTCGCCCCACGCGAAGGGCTCGGCGCTGGCAGTGACCGTTTGAGCCGATTCATGGGCATCGGCGGGCTCAGCGGCGAGACACAACCCGACCAAGAAGAAGAGCATCGCGTCGCCTTACCTCAGGGCCCGGTAGCTCGCACGAGCGCCTTTACTTCGCGATCGACACTGTCGGCCCGGCATTCGTGACCGTGGCCACGCTCATCTGAAAGAGCTGCGTGAGCAGACTGAAGGCCTTCAGGTTCCACTGGTAGCCCTGTTGCGGTCGAATGGCGTAGCGCAGACCGTTCAACGTGACCGAGACACCGGCGCCTTCGGGGAGTCTGGTCGCCCCGACGATGTCGAGTGTCACGACCGGGTTCTCAGAGACCGTTGGCGTGCGCGAATCGGGAGCCACGTCGACTTCGGGCTCCTCTTGGATGGACCGCCCGATGAACGTGAGCACTTCGTGGAAGCTGCGCAATCTCAAGTGACCATGAAGCGGGAGATCGCCGCCGACCTGCCCTTCGCGAATGTCGATGAGCACGTCGTTGAACGGCCCGTCTTCAGCCTTCTCGTGCAACCGACGACGCTCTTCTTCTGACAACGTGGCGGGGTCGTAGTTGCTGATCATCACCCGCCCGTTGACCCGTTTGGTCACCCGATACGTGCGCTGTTTCGGGTCATAGGTCAGCGAAAAATCTTTATAGGTGGTCTCGAAGCTCTCAGGCGTGACCGCATCCGCGGGCACAATCCAGGTGTGGAGAAAGTGAAGAGGCTCGATGTAGAGGGAGTGCCTGTCTTGAATGGCAGAGAGGTGAGAGACCAGGCGTCGATAGGTCTGGTAGCCCTCGTTCGCTGAAGGGCGGTTGCGATGCACGCCTTGAAAGCTGCCGTTCTCTAGATGCACCTCTGCACCCAGCAAGCGCAGCAGCGCATCGACGTCGTAGTTTTGGCGAAGCAACAGGGTCAACTTCTGCTCTTCGAACGGAGTGAGCAGGCGCTGCGTGAATTCATCGCCCTGCATCGGCGTGATGCTGACCGTCGGGTTCTCTTCAGTGCTGCCTCCGAGCTGCAGTACGGGCAACCAGCCGAGGTCGCCGGTCACCGCAGGGCCAATGCCTCCACCGAAGGTGAACTTGTAGGTGGCCAGAATGCTGGAGACTCCGGTGAAGTGCATTGGGAGGTTTTGATGCGCCCGCGCGATGTTGAGGAGTAACATCTTCGACATCGTCTCGGCGTTCGTCTCGTCGTAGGCGATCACGATATTATCGAGCCGGGTCGTCGTCGCGCACCCGAGCGCAGCAGCCATCATCAACGTGACAGCGAAAAACCGCATTCGGAGTGGGTCGAGGCGCATCGGGTGCCGAAGCATACCGGCTGCGTGTCTTGGCGACGAGGAGAACCCCGCCCCGAACCGTGCGACCTAAAGCGCGTCGTCGACATGAAGCTCGAGCACCACCTGACCCGCCAAGGCATTCGTACGGGCCATGATCGGCTCGAGCGAAGTCACTTGATCGATGAAACAGACGCCAGGCCGTTGAGCTGTCGACTGCACCACCTCAGCCATCGCCGCGAGCGCCCAGGCTCCCGCCATCATGCCGTCGCCGGTGGAAACCCAGCTCGTCGCCTTACCCGAGGCGCCGCTCGCGGTCGCAACGAGCTCGACCGCCGTCGGCACCGAACGAAGCAGCACCCGCCGCAGCACTGTGAAGTACGCCCGCATCAACCACTGCCCGACCCGCGATGTGAAAGCGAACGCCGGAGTCATCAAGAAGAGCGCGGCGAGCACCCCCGGCTTCGGCGCCAGATACGCGTCGACCGAAGGCACTCCCAGGCTCTGCTGAATCATGAATGGCTCGGCCAGCGAGGCCCTGACGGTGGCTCGGTGCGTAGAACCAAACGCGAGCCGCGGGCCGGCCTCGAGGCCTTGCAGGTCGCTCCTCACGCCGTCAACGAAGCGCACTGCCGCAACGCCGAGGGAGTGCACCATCAATGCGACCGTGCCCACGCCTGCGCCACTCAAGGGGCTCGTCGCGACGCCGAAGGTCACTGAGCGTGCGTCGGTCACCCGCGATGCGACCGAACGCGCCAGCAGGTTGCAGACCCCGGTGAAGATGCCCCCGCCCAAGATGAGGGCACCGGTGGTGCGGTGTTGGTTCGCGCGAAACAACCGCTCGACGCAGGGCGCGTCACTCGTCGCCTCGATCACCGTCATGCCTCGGTCGAGACACCACGCGAGAACGCGGTCGGGTTCGTGGCTCGTGGCGTCGGTGAGGTCAATCACCAGCTCGGCCCCCTCCAGTGCCGGGTAAGTGCTCGGGTCAGTCACATCGACGACCAGCTCTGCATGGCGCGAGGCCACTTTGACGTCGAGGCCAGCCACCGTTTTCAGTGCCGTCACTACCCGCGAGCCCAAGAACCCCGAGCCACCCAACACCACCACTCGTTTCATTTGATGTGTTCTCCTCGAGCCAAAGATACGAACCGGGGCTCCATGCGCACCACTCGCGTTCTCAAGTCGACCACCGCACCGTTGCCTCAGCGTCTCAAACCGCGGAAATCACCGGCACAATCGCGGTCGCGGGCCTTGGTCGAGGCGATCGTCGAGGCGGGGTCTCGCGTTCTCGAACGCCGTGGGTGGGCTGGCCTGACGATGCAGCAGGTCGCGAGCCTGGCGGGCGTCAGCCCTGGTTCGCTGTACCAGTACTTTCCTGACAAGGGGTCACTGGTCGTCGAGATCATCGAGCGGCAATCGACCCGTGAGCTCGAGTTTCAGATGAAGCGCTTTCGCGAATCACCGCCCGGCGCGAGCCTCGCAGCGTCAATCGACGCGATGGTGAGCGCCACGCTCGCATTTCAACGGGCCGAAGGGGCGCTGATGCGCCAGACCCTCCGTGCCATGCCCTTTCTCGGGAGGTACGAGCGGCTGAGCGAGCGGGCGCAGACGGCGACCAGCGGCTTGCGGGCGCTCCTCGAACAGCATCGGAGCGAGATCAAGCGCGCAGATCTCGACCTCGCGACGCACGTCATTGCCAACGCCATTCACAGCCTCACGCACGACGGTGTTTTGAAGCGGCCCGAGACTCTCGAAGATGACGTGCTCGCAGCGGAGATCTCACACCTCGCGCTGAGATACTTGACCTAGCGAACGTTCGTCACGCCCTGATGAGCGAAGGTCTGGCGGGTTCGTCCGCACTGCCGCTCGCGCACAGCCCCTCTGCGCGAGGCGCTTTCGCACCTCACTGACTCACACATCACGCGCTACGTGAAGGGGGCGCGGGGGTGTTTCGGAATGACAACTGCGTTTCGCAATTTCATCATCTCAAGGCGCATCAGGGTCGAAATACGAAACGCAGTTGTCATTTCGAAATGACCCCGCCGCCAGGCGGCCCATTCAGGAGGTCTGACCGCTTGCGAAAAGGAGCTGGTCGGTTTCTGCGCAGCCCTCGAACCGCCCAGATCCCGCCCGGCCCCCAATGCCTCTGCACTGCCCAGAACTGAAGACAGCGCCCCTCACCGCGGCAAGCACATGCCGAACCCGACCGGCGCACCGCCAATTTGCACGCAGTTCTGCGCCTTGGGCACTTGCACACACCCCGAATTGCCCGCGGCGAGATCGCAGTACGCGCGGCAAATACCCGTCTGCCCCAGCACCAACCCCGCGCAATGCAGCGCCCTCGGAGGGTTCGACTCGAAGCACGCCGTCGGCTGCGTGCACGCCGCCTCTTCGCCCTTCGCCCCGGTCGCCGCCACGCAGTACGCCGCCGGAGTCGCCGCCGACGAGTCGAAATAACAATACGTGCCATTCGCGCACACCGGGTTGCGCACGTCGCAGGAGGGGCGACAGGCCTGCGCCGAGACGCTGCGAATGCATACCTCGCCTCCCGCGCACTCGACGCCGCCGAGCCCGCCGCACTTGCACCGGCCATCTTCCGGGTCGCAGCTCGAGCCCGACGCACACGATCTGGAGCCTCCATCAGTCTCGACGCATTGCTCGCCGCCCTGGCACAACAACGGCGGGCCAAGCGAGCACACTTGAGCCGCGCCGCAGGTCGGGCCCCCAGGGCCTCCGCACTTGCAGCGCCCGTCGACGGGGTCGCACGTCGCGGGGCTCACGCAGCTCACCCCAGCGCAGGCGGTGCCGACCCGGCACGCCTTGCCATCGCACGCCTCGCCGCTCAGACACAACGCGCCAGCGCACTTGCACACCCCATCGCCTGGGTCGCAGCTGTTCGACCCAGTGCAAGTCACGCCCGTGCACGCATCAGCCACGCAGAGCACGCCGCCATCATCACTCACCGCGCAGCTCTGGCCCCCGGCGCAGGTCCCCGCTCCGCATCGGCAATGCCCGGTCGTCGCATCGCAGCGCTCATTCACGCCACACGCGACCCTCGTACAGTTGCGCGTCGCCACGCAGCTCTTCGCGTTTGGGTTGCACGTCTCGGTGGCCGCGCAGACTTGGCCGCCGGTGCCTCCGCACTTACACACCCCGTCGTACACGTCAGCGCTCGTGCCCGGAGCGTCACTGCAGTCGACCTGCTTCGTCGGCTCGCAGGTGTTCCCCGCGCCGCAGATGAAGCCCTCGGTGCAGATGACGCCTCCGCGACCGCCGCATTTGCACACGCCGTCGCCCGGGTCACACGTCAACTGTGCGTCGCACCGAACGTTGTTCGCGGTGCACAGGTTCTTCGCCCCGCCGCACGCCGCCAACGCGAGCACTGCCCCGAGCCATCTCATCGTCGACGCCTCAGACTCAGCAGCAGCGCCGCCGCCGCCAGCCACCCGCTGCCATCAGCCACCGTGCACCCACTCGGAGCCTTCGAAAAATCAGGCTGTAACCGAATCGAAAGCCCCCGCGTGTCTTCGCGCCCGGCCGCGTCGGAGACCTTCACCAAGAATGCATAGCTGCCCGTCGTGCTCATCGGCCGCCCGGAGATCGTGCCGTCGTCGGCGAGCGTCAACCCCTCGGGCAACTTCTGATTCGCGTCAACGGGCGCACAAGTCTGCGGCTCATTGGGCCTGGTCGCCTGCTCAATGCAGGCAGTTGAAAACGTCACAACCGCAAGGCGATCGCCAGAGTGCGAGAGCTTCACCAGATACGGCTGATTGACGAACGCATCGGGCAACACCGAGGTCGTGATCGCCAGCGCCTCGGCATACGTCACCAGAAACAGCAGGGTCACCGAGTCGGTCGTGCCACCCGTGTCAGTCACGTTGAACGTCATCGAATACAACCCCGCAAGCCCCGGAGTCCCGCGCAAGAAGCTCCCCGCGCCGCCGCCGTTCTCGATCGACAGCCCAAACTTCGGAGGAAACCCCGCCAGCACCGGCCCGCGAACCTGCGTGGGGTTCTCAGGCAGCTGCTGAAACCGAACCAACGACCATTGGTATGGTGCTTTGCCGCCCACGGCGCTCAATTCTTGAACGAAATCACGGTTCAACACGGCAGTTGGCAGCGCGTTGGTCGCGATCGAGAGGCTCGAAGGGTTGACCACCTGAATCATCAACGCCCGAGTCGCCGAATTGCCCGCAGAATCTCGAACGGTCACCGCCAAGACATGCGAACCCGCAGAATCGGCCGCCCGCCCCTCGAGCGCCCCGTTCGAGGCGAGCGCCAACCCTGCCGGAGCCGACTCAACCGACCACGCGTAGGGAGCCCGGCCACCGACCGCCACCAGCGACGCCCGGTAGGGCCTGCCAAACTGCGCCGACGGCAACACCTGGTCGACGATCGTGATCGGCAACGTGCCATTGGCGACCGCGAGCGTCAGATGTTGCGTCGCAGTGGCCCCAGCACTCGTCACCGTCACGTCGAATGCGAAGCTCCCGGGGCTCGCGGCGATGCCAGCCAAGCTCCCCTCGCTCGACAGCTGCAAACCCGCGGGCAACACGCCAGCCGACAGGGCCCAGGTGTATGCGCCGTCGCCACCCGTCGCCTCCAACTGCGCGCCGTACGTGCCGAATTGGTTCGCCGACTCGAGCGTCGTGGTCAGCACCGCGACGGCCCCGGTCGAGACCACCGTCACCTGCACGGGCGTGAAGCAGTTGTTCAAATAGGAGATCTCAGGCACTCCAAAACCGGCGCTCGAGCTCGCGGCGTCGTAGTTCACGCACAGCCCGAGCCAATACTGCCCAGGCTTCGCGTCAGCAGGCAGCGGCACCACGTCAGTCGCGGTGTCATTCTGTTGCGCCGCGAGTGAAGTCACCGTGCCAACACCCAGCGCACGATCAGAGACGCTCACGGCCGCGTTGTCAGACAAGAACCACGAGTACGAAAACGAGCCGACCGCCGCGTTGCCCGCGTTTCTCAAGCTGCGGCTGAGCGACAACATCTCTCCTGGCCGAGCAGCGCCCGGCGGCACGAAGGCGGCGACCAGCAAGTCACCTCTCGGCGCCCCCACCGTCATCGCGGCGGGCAACCCGACGTTGTTACTCTCATCGGTCTCGACGATCGCATTCGCTGGGTCAGCCTCGGCGAAGACGAAATAGCTGCCGGGCACGGTCCCCACGGGCACGGTCAGCACCGATGACGTCACCGTTTGCTCTGTCAGCGCGTCGAGCGAAGCGATCACCGCATCTCCCAGCGGCGCATCGGTGGCTGGGCTGAACACCGCGTCGCCCGACAGATAAAACCGCACCGTCACGTTGCTCGACGCGTGCCCGCCAGCATTGCGCACCGTCGCCGATGCCCGATACGAGACGCCGGCGTACCCGGTGTCATCGACCGACGTGCGACTCACCCGCAGATCACCCGGCGTGTAGAAATCAATCGACCGATTCGCGAGCGAGACCCAATCAACGCCCGCGCAGGCCGGAGTGCACGTCGCCCCAACGACCCCGATGCCTGCTTGTCGTTGAATGCCCACCGATGCCGAATTCGAATTCAAGGGCGGCGTCGGCCCATAGACGAATCGAATTTGCCCAGTCGACTCGAACAGCTGCACTTGAAACGTGCCTTTGCTGGTCGACCACTCGAACGCGATGTTCCGCAACGGAGCGACGCCGCTCAGCAGGTACCGGTACGTGCCTCCCTCCGCGAGCTCGTCCCACCAGGGGGCGATGAAGGTCGGCGGCACCGAGCCAATCACCACCTGGGGAATCTCGGTGTTCGTCGATTCACCGGCGCTGCCGTCAGCGATGGTCAGATACCCGTAGATGCTCACGCCGACCGAGGTGACCGGCTGACCGAAGAATGAAAACGTGAACGGCAGCACGACGGTTGCGCCAGAAAACGAGAGCACCATCAGCTTGGTCGCGGTCGTCGGCAGCGGCGCGTACACCACCGGCTTGGGCCCATCGACGAGATACCCTTGCCCGAAGGCGCTCGTGGTCGTGCCAAGCGCGAGCACCAGCGCGGCGAAGCGAATCACGGGTTGCACACCACGTGGTACTTCACGTTCATCACCCGGCCCGGCTCAGGCAGATAGAGCGGCTCGAACTTCACCGCGTTCGAGACCGAGTCGTACGACCAGACCGTCGCGCCGTTGGTGTCGACCTCCGGCAAAGGCACGCCATCGATCGTCACGACAATCGCCGGAGGCGCCGCGCTCAGATCAGGGGTCGAGGTCAGAAAGAAATTCGTTCGATAGCCGAAGGCGTTCTTGCCGACGTTCTGAAGCGCCTGGCTCCAATCAGAGCTGCAGATCTCCTCTTTGATGCCGCCCGTCGACGCAACCATGAACGAATGCGTACCGTCGTCACCCGTGCTGGCCGTGTCGTCGTACCCACACTCACCCGCGGGCGCTGACGGCAAAAAGGGGCCGATCACGTTGTACGAGAACTGCCCCGGCCGCTGAGCCCCTTTGATGTTCAGCAGTTGATTCAAATAATACGGAGGTGCATGCGGTGCGTTGTCGACCGCGTCGGTCAGGCACACCACCGCCAACACCGCGTCGTCTCGCAAAAACCCCCCGTTCGCGTTCACATCATTCACCAGCGGAGCCGTCAGTGCCCGAGTCGCTGGCTCCATGCACGACTCGGTACCACTGCCACCAATACCCACATTCACGAAGCTCGCGAACGCTGTCGGCAATTGGTCAGTTGCTGGCGTGATGACCCGGTTGACCTTCGGCGAAATGGCGTTGCCCACACTTGGCGGCCCAGAGCGAAAATACCCGTCATACGTCGACGTGAAATCGGTCGTCACCAGGGCGATGCGAAAGTCGACGTTGTGCACCGAGGCGTACGAAATGAACGAATTCAGGTTCTGCCCGAGCGCCCGCTGCTTGTCAGCCATCGAGCACGAGTCGTCGACCACCAGTAAAATATCGGCCTTCGGCTGCAGTGACTGCTGAAACACGTCGACGTTTTGGCCAGTGGCATCGCCAACACCCTTGAGCGTCACCACGTAGTCGACGACTTGCCCTGACTGCACGACCTTGACCAGAAACCCACCGGTATCAGCGCCACTGTCGAGAGGCCGGTACTTCAGCTGAAACGTCTTGGGCGCATCGCCTTGATTCAAGTTGCCGTTCAGCGCCCCCGTGCTCACCGCGATGAACTCGGGGCACGGCACGCTGCCAGGGCAATTCGCCGAGCCCGCTTCGACACCTGCCGGCGCGATCATCGTCGAGCTCTGAATCGAAATCGGGGCCAGGCAGGTATTGTAGATTTGAAAAGTGCGCGCAGATGAGTTGCAGCTCACCTGCACCGTACCGAAGTCGAGCGCTCTCGGAGCGATCACCAGGCAGCTGGGCGCCAACGTCGCGGTCAACGCCACCGACTGCCGAGGCATCGACGGGCTCGCCACGTTGAACGACACCGCCCCCGTCACCGTCGTCGGAGTCGGCGGCAACACCCCATCAGGCGTCGCCCGAACCAGAACCGAAATCGTCTCGAGCGGGGTCAAGATGCGTTGATTCACCGCTCCCGCTGGCAGCGAGAAGAGCGGGTCAGAACCTGAGGCCAGATCGATGTTCGTCACCAAGCACGTCTCGGTCGGCGAGAGGTTCTTGATCGTGAACCCGAGGTCCTTTTCGTTGGGCGGCGTCACCACTCCGAAGTTCACGTTGGTTGGCGTTACCCGCAGCACGCACGCGGGTACCACCACCGGGTCAGCCGTGATTGCAATCGTCACCGCCGGTTGATCAGGGTCGTTCGAGAACAGCGTGAGCTCCCACGCCTTCGGGTCGACCGAATTCGGAGTCACCTGAACAGGAATGTCGAGCAGCGCGCTCGAGCCCGAGGCGTCGAGGCCGA